>JAPUHH010000034.1 GCA_027297825.1 Gammaproteobacteria bacterium | reverse complement strand
GGTGCGACTTCTAATGGAATATCTGCAATATCCAAATCTAATGCCGCCGCGTTAATGGCAAAGCACAATAACAAAGCCAACAATGTACTGTTTAAACAGTATCTAATTGCGCAGTGGTTGTATTGGTAAAGCATTAAGGTTTGATTACACAATTGAATTAAAAACTTCACCACTGCGCACCAAATACAGATTGAAGAAATACTACAGTGTCGTCACTGCCCCCAGTGCCGCGGGCCGTGACACGAAACAATTGCACTGCGTTACCAATAGAAGAAGAGCCTGGCTCACCATAGCTCTCATCACGAAAACTTCGATTTTCGCCTGGCGGCGCAGTTTCAGAAATATATTGAATTACAAATTTGGGAGGTGTAGTCACCTCAGCTGGATTAAATCCAGATACGTCGATAGCTTCCGACCCCCAATCAATATCTTGATGAATCGTATCCGAATCGTTCTTATACAAGCCGTCTGTATCCCCTACTTGGAAATTGGTAAGCGTCAGTGCACCCGATGTTATCAATGCTTCTGCTGCTACCAACGCTGCTTCGGCAGCCTCGAATGCAATAAATTCATCTTTACTATTACCGGCCATACGTTCCTCAAGTATTGCGCCTTGCATACTGGTCACCGCAACCAGTGACAACACTACTAAAATAATTAGCCCGGTAAATAACACCGCTCCGACTTGCTTTGATTTATGAAAACGTAATTGCATTGTTAACATCAATTTCGATTACGCATCGTAATCGTGGTGTTTACTACTTGACGGTGTTTTCTATCCGCAGGGTGTGCAGGTGTGCTGCTGTCAGAAATTAAAGTCCCCGCAACATTATAAGTACTCGTGTCAATATTAGTAGACAACTCTTCACCTGAAACCATAATGAGCCCAATTTGTACTGCAACAACTTCTGGCCACTGCGCTGCAGTTAATGCGCTGGCAATAACATACTGGTTCGCGACACCATCTGCATCAGTATCATGCCCGTATCGAACTTGCATGGTTTCTATACCTTGCAATAATTCTTCTGCTATCATCGTTGCAGTTTCAACACCTGCGGTTAATCGTGCTTCAAAGAATTCACGATAAAGTGATTTAACACCAGGCGTATTTTCACTTTCACGAATGTAATAAATAACTGGTGAATACTTTACAACCTGCGCATCACTACCAAAGGTATAGGGCTGGCCACTACCAGGGGCCCCACACACTACGGTATTTGGCGATCCGAGTCCGGCAGTACAGTTGCCAGGCGAAATATTCGTCGCAGTCTCATTATAAAAAATACGATTCGTAATTGGAGTAGAGTTTGATATTTGCAGCATCGTCGCTTGAAAAGAATCGCAAACAATTACAACCTCACCTTCTTCTATCGCAGCAGGGGAAGGTATGTCACGCTGTAGGGTAATACTTCTAGCCCCAAGGTCGTGGGCTAATACACTGCTTTCAAATTCACTGCCTTTAAATATCGCGATGGCATCAGCACCTATCACACGGTCTCCTGGATTGGTACCCACTGCTGGTAAAGAAGCCGGAAATGTACTCACACCGCCTTCAAATCCTGCTAATCCTGTATTAAAAAAATCTTGCCACCAAACAGCACCGCCGCCGGTGAGAATATTGGATAAGTTTGCTTGGTAACGACAGGGCATATATCCCGCCATGCGAACATCCTTAGCGAGTAAGTCCATACTAAAGCGAAGACTCTCCTGTACGCGCGATAAATTTTCTGTGATTCGATATGTTTGTTTGGTGGTGGAATACACTGCGATCACACCGCCCATTAAAAACAGACTCAGCAGCAATGCAATCATAATCTCAATAATGGTGAGTCCAGTTTGCGATTTTCTGAATTTCATATTGACTAGAGCTGCGCCACGATCTGCAGTGATTGCGGCGGTGTAGTAACTAGATTCAAATCTTTCCGATTGGCACTATCCTGCCACTGCACCAGTATGGTGACCTCGTTATTCAATACATTTAACACTACGCTACCATCGCCTAGGGGTAATGCGGGGGTTACATTTAAAGTCGTGGTGCAAATTGCATCGCCGGAAAAATTGCCTAATTCGCATTTCCATAAATTAAGGTCAAAGGCTGCGAGTTGTATCGCAGTGCAATTACTTGTGTAACAATTTTGCGTACCACTCGGCCCTGTACCCACTGCAATATCATACGTTCCAGCTAAGGCTACAGTTCGATTCGCACGCATTTTGTCAATTAAACTGTAGGCAATATAGGTAGCCTGTGTACGCAGGCTCGAATCTTGGTTACTCTTTAAACTGAATAACTGCATCCCGGCGATGCCAAGCAAACCGATCGATAACACCACCAAAGCCACCAGCACTTCCATTAAAGTGAAACCCTTAGTTTTATTTTTCATATTCATTAGCAAGTTATAAGCTCGGTACCGCTAGAATCTTCAGCCTTACCATTTGGCCCCATCGCAGTTAACCGTACACGACCAGAATCTACGACTAAAACGCGTGCCTTGGTTGCATCATTATCCTTGCAAAGCGTAAAACTTCCGTTCTGTGTGCTTCTACCTTTAGCATTAAATGCAATGCGATTAGTGTAATTACCACCACCGTAAAATTGCATGCCTTGTTTCAGCGCATCATGAGTCCAAATAATTTCATCTGTACCCACATCAAAACTACCATCACGGTCAAAATCGATATAGACCAACCAGCCATCTTCGTAACCCGTACCGGTATTACAATTTAAAGGTGTAACTGTGGTATCGCTTCTACAAACCACTACATTCTGTTTTCGCTTAACGGCTTCGCTGCGCGCATAGTTTAGGGAGGAGATGAAATCATTCACCTGAACCGCCAAACCATTGCGTTCCATGATGCGCCCAAAGCTAGGCATGCCCAAGGTCAAAACAATCGCGGCTACCGCTAGCGCAATCATCAGTTCGATTAATGTGAAACCAGATTCGTGTTTTTGCATCGCAAATATTTTGTGATGCGATAGCACGACGTGAAGCAGACTCGGCCCAGCAATGCAGACCTACCATGTCCTTATTCTCAGTGGCCCTAGAAAACTAGAGCACATTCCTTCCTGAAACTTTCGTCGCGATGTATCGCGATCTATTGTTTTATGTGTTATGCCGATCTATGACTTAACACTTAGTCTATATATATTGTATTAGGTTCTATAAGTAAATTCTTGTCTAAAAGCAGTATCTTTTCAGATACCTATGTTATTGCTTAAAGGTGAGTTTTTATTACGCATGCCTAGCAGTTGGTAAAACATTACACACAATCACAACGTTTAAGTTATTTACCTCAATGATATTGAGGCTTATCGAGAATGCAGGAAATTACGATAAGGATGGGATTTATGACCGCACAAATAAAAAACCCACGGCCTTTCAGTCGTGGGTCTGAAAGCCTGCTTCCCTGTAGGCTCATGCGTGCATATCATATTGAGCTCATGAAGTTTAATTTGTGAACCCGTTCACGCCTCGAACCACGCTTATCGCCAAGCATCGAGTCAAGCCTACCGACAATCTACCTAGACAAAATTAGAGCTAGGAAGGTCGCTGCAGCCCTGCTTCAACTTGCTTGCGCATTGCGCCCCCCACTAAACAAGAAATTAATTCCAATGCAAAGTCCATTGCAGTGCCTGGGCCACGCGAAGTAAAGATATTCCCATCTTGTTGAACGACTGCAGTAGTAACTTCGGTGTTTTCAAGCTCAAGAGCCTCTAACACACCGGGGTAAGCAGTGGCTTTTTTATTTTCAAGCAGCCCAGCACTCGCTAAAACTTTTGGTGCCGCGCATATGGCGGCGATGTGTTTATTATTATTTGCAGTGCGTTGTAAAAGTTGATGAATTCGATCATCTGCATTCAAATGATCCGCACCTGGAAGACCACCAGGCAATACCACCATGTCAAACTCTTGATCTAGCACCTGATCTAATGTGGTATCGGCAACAATAACTGTGCCACGTGATGCAGTAACAGGTCTTTCATCCAAGCTCGCAGTAATGACGTTTATATCGGCTCGCCGCAACAAATCAATGATAGTAACGGCTTCTAGCTCTTCACAACCTTGGGCTAGAGGGATGAGTACGTTTGCCATTGCTTCTGTTTTGCTATTTTAATTAATTCGCTGACGGAAACGAATTGTATATTCTTCTGACTCAGTTTTGAAAACTCCTGTTCGAGCACAGCTAAGGTGGAGTCATAAGGATGGCCAATGGCTAACGCATAACCTTGTTGTTTAGCGATATTAACTAGGCGCTTAACTTGGCCCCGCACAAACTCTTTATCGTTAGCGGTGGTATCAAGAAATACATCACGCATTAGATTAGGAATATGATAGTCGTTCGCAATTTTACCTGCGACCGTGTTTGCAGTCGTCTTACTGTCGACAAAATAAAGATAGTCATCTCGATTAGCGATAACTCGCATTAGTGCATCCATATGATCCGTGTCGCGTGTCAATAAGCTACCCATGTGATTATTAATTCCTTGCGCATAAGGAATTGCATCAATGCTGGTATTTACCGTACTCGCAAACTCGTATTTGCTCATGCTTACGGTTAATGCTCCATGACCGAGTCGTTGCGCATTCTCCGCTTGCATTGGCAGATGCACCAGCACTTCTTTACCGTATTGATGCGCCATTTGTGCCAACTGTATGGAATATGGACGTGCGGGAAGAATTGAACATGCGATTGGCCAACGGGATTTAATAACACGTTCGCCAGCTCTGAGATTATGGCCTATATCATCGATAATAATAGCAATTGCAGGGGACTCAGCACCCACCCATTGCAAAGGTATTACAAAGAGTAAAGCAACTAGTATCAGTTTATACAAACATACCATATAGATGATTTACAAAGTAGCTACTTGGCTTTATTAGCTCGTACCTTTTAAAATTTTTAGCGCTTCTTCTAACGCATAGTCTGTGGTATCACCTTCAAGCGCTTTAGGAATTGAGACCACTGTCTTTGGCTCTCTTGCTTTCACCTTACTATCATTTTCAAGATGGCCCTCTAAATCTGCTTCAGAAAGCATGTTAAAGGAAAAGGATTTGATTTCATCCTCACCATCATCCTCTACTTGTAAAAGCACATCAGGAACAATACCTTCGCCTTGGATAGATCTTCCTGCAGGCGTGTAATAACGAGCGGTGGTTAATTTCAATGCCGCGTTTTCTTTTAGTGGCAAAATTGTTTGCACTGAACCTTTACCAAAAGATGTGGTGCCTAAAATCGTTGCACGATTATGATCTTGCATTGCACCAGCGACAATTTCTGATGCTGAAGCAGAGCCTTGATTAATCAACACCACTAACGGCGCACCATTTATAGAATCACCTGTACTTGCGTTGTATCTTAATTCTGAATCTTCCACACGCCCTTCGGTGTAGACAATTAACTTATTATCTTTTAGAAATGCATCAGAAACGCCAACAGCTCCTGTTAATACACCGCCAGGGTTGTTACGCAAATCTAACACCAAGCCCTTTAGCTCACCTTTGTTTTTCTTTTTCAAACTTTCAACAGCATCTAGCAATCCGCGTGTCGTTTTAGATTGAAAATTAGAAATACGCACATAACCAATACCTGGTTCAAGTATGCGGCTTCTTACACTGCGTACTCTTATAACATCGCGTGTGATGATGATGTTTAAAGGGCTGTCCTCGCCTTCACGCAAAATAGTTAAATCAATTTTTGAGCCTTTCTTGCCACGCATGAGCTTGACGGCTTCTCCTAAGGCCAAACCTTTTACCGACTTGCCATCTAACCTAATAATTAAATCGCCTGCTTTTACACCAGCACGTTCTGCAGGAGTGTCATCAATGGGCGCAATAACTTTGACAAACCCGTTCTCCATGCCAACTTCAATACCCAAACCACCAAATTCACCAGAGGTTCCAATTTGAAGTTCACGAAATTGTTCTTCATCCAAAAAAGACGAATGCGGATCGAGACCAGACAACATGCCACGAATAGCATTCTCAATAAGCATACTGTCATCAACTTCGGTTACATAATCTTGTTTTTTACGTGCGTATACATCCGTAAAAACACGTAAGTCTTCAAGTGGCAGGCTTGCAATTTTTTGCTTTCCTGCCCAAACATTATGGCCCAAAATTAAAGTTAGGCCGAAAACGATGCCCAACAGTACCCCGATACCCATGGGGTGCTTATATTTCATCAACGCCCTCCTTGACTGTGGCTGTTCCATCTGATCATAACTCCATTATGAAAGGAAAAATTAGATACGCAATACATATAGCTACCCTTCTTTAGGGTTAAACGTTACGTAAAAGGTTCCCTAAAAAGGGTCCTCAGCTGAGGTTACCTAGCTTTTCGCCTATATCTTAGACGCAAATGCTTGCGCAGGAGCAGTAAACCGACCACTGGAAGCCTTCTAGTCACAAACAAACTTAGCCAGCTCGACTAGCTGCTGCGGGTCGGGTACACCATTTTGCTGGATTGATCGGCTTACCCTGCTTGCGAATTTCAAAATACAAGCCAGAACGAGTATTGCCACCACTATTACCCACCGTAGCGATAAGATCTCCCGCATCGACCCATTCGCCGGGTTGTTTATAAAGACTTTGATTATGCCCATACAAACTCATATAGCCGTCACCATGATCGACAATTATCAGCAATCCTAAGCCCCGCATCCACTCTGCAAAAGCAACTCGGCCATGAAATATACTCCGCACATTATTGCCCTCATTGCTGGGGATAAATACTCCCTGCCAACTTAACTTGCTGCGTGCCGCATTGCGTTTTTGCCCAAACGAATTATTGGGCTTACCCACTACGGGCCAAAAAAGTTTGCCTTTAAGCTTCGCAAAACCTTGGCCTTGATCAATTATCGGGATATTAGCTAAAGCCTCATGTAGGCTTTGAATTAATTCTTTTAACTTTTTCTCATCGCTTTCAAGCGATGACAATCTACTCTGCTCACTTGAAACGTTAGCGCTTAAGCTAGTAAGTACTGCTTCTCGCTTCTGATGCTGCTCTACTAGCGATTGTTTTTCATTTAGCAACTCGCTTTGAGCCTGAACCGCTATATTTTTATGTTCAACAATTTTATTTTGCACCTCTGCTACAGATTGCAAAATTTCTGTCGCCTGCTCAATTTCCCGCAGCCGAGCACGGTGCAAATAATCGTAGTAAATCAAGGTACGAGATAAATTATTTGGCTCTTGTTGATTGAGTAGCAGCTTTAATTTTTCCTTGCCACCATATAAATATTCCGATCTAATTTGGGCATACAAAATGCCGCGGTACTTAGCAAGCTTCTCAAGTAATGCCTGTTTTTGTATAGCTAAACTTTGAATGTGCTGCCGGCTATTTTCCAGATTCGTTTCGGTTGCCTTGAGTTTTTGTTTGAGTTTTCCGATCTGTTGTTCGGACTCGCGTAACTCCTTTTCAAGTTGACCTACCTCTCCACGATCTTTCTCAAGCTTACGTTGGCTTTTTTGTATTTGTGCTTGGACGTTTACGAGCTTTTTTTCAGTTTCTTGCTGTAAAGCAGCGGCTTGCACATCAGATGTAATGGCACCGCAACAGCAAAGTGCCGTACAAAAGTGTGTTACCAGCATGAGCCTAACCCTTTGTTTTAGGCCCGCAAGGTTATCTTTAATCATTACAATAAGCCGAAAATATCACATAAGTCATTGATAATATTATTTTATTAATGTATTAGACATTTATAATATTAGCCTATACGATATGTATAAAAATGGGCATGGAAGCAACTATTAATAATATTTTGGACACAGACATTATGAGTACTAGCGCAGAAGAACTCATCCATCGTGATGAGGATATTGAGCAGGCTTCAAGATCCTTAAAGGCCATGTCACATCCTTTACGGCTAAAAATATTATGTGTCCTGGGCGAACGCGAAATTAGCGTGCAAGATATTGTAGACAGTGTCGGCACCTCACAAAGCAACATTTCTCAACATTTAGCCATACTACGTGACAAAGGCATTTTAACATCCCGCAAAGATGCAAATCGTGTTTTTTACCGCGTAGGAGATGATCGTACTCTTAAACTAATCGAAATGATGCAGCAAGTATTTTGCTCTACACATAAATACTAAAGCATTTGCCTTTCACTGTTCTGGCATTAAACTTATGCCAAACTTCACATAACGATTTATTTTCGATTCAGAGCAGCCACTAAATGGAAGAATTCATCAATTTCGCCGCTAGAAACTACTATCTATTTATAGCCTTGGCAGCTGTAATTGCCATCATTCTATGGACGGAGATGCGTCGAGTCACTCAAGGCTATAAGGAAATTGCCCCAGCAGAAGCCGTATTACTCATTAACAAACAAAATGCATTAGTGCTAGATATACGTGAGGCCAATGAGCAAGCTCAGGGCAGTATCATAGGCGCCAAACATATTGCGCTAAGCGTGCTTGCACAGAACATAGACAGTCTATCGGCTGAAAAAGAAAAACCCATTTTAGTTTTCTGTAAAATGGGCAATCGATCTTCCCAAGCTAGCAAACAATTACTGAAAAATAATTATACCCAAGTCTTTAGCCTAAAGGGTGGAATCAATGCCTGGATTAACGATCAACTACCGGTAACTAAAAAATGAGTAATAGTGCGGTCACCATTTATACTGGGAATCGATGCGCTTACTGCAATGCAGCTAAACGTTTGCTAGATAGTAAAGAGGTTAAGTATACCGAAATCAATGTCGACGATGACCCTGCATTACGCGAAGAAATGATGACGCGTACAAAACGCCAATCCGTTCCACAAATACTCATTGGCGATCTGCATGTCGGTGGTTTTGATGATCTTGCCGAACTCAACCATGATGGCAAACTAGACAAATTATTATCGTCATAAATAGTCTCCATTCTCTAAGCAGTCCAATAATATTTTTATCTCATGGCGAATGAAACAGCGCAAAAATTTGAGATTCAAAAAATCTATGTGAAAGATGTTTCTTTTGAAACGCCAAATTCACCTAAAATTTTTACAGAGAAATGGAATCCAAAAACAGATGTTCATATTCAAACCGAAAACAACAAGCTAGATAAGAATATATTTGAGGTTTGTGTAACCGTTACTGTCACTGCAAATCAAGATGAAACCATCGCTTTCTTAGTTGAAGTAAAACAAGCAGGTATATTCCTCATGCAAAATTTCCCAAAAAACCAACATGGTAAATTGCTAGGCAGCTATTGCCCTAATATACTATTTCCCTTTGCACGTGAAGTCGTCGCAGAGTTAATTGCAAAAGGCGGCTTCCCACAGCTGCTGCTTAATCCCGTTAATTTTGATGCCTTATACCAACAACATATCGATGCGGTGGAAGAGCAAAAATCCAACCCTGGCCAAATCAAACACTAGTGTAATTCATGGCTACAGCTGCAGTATTAGGAACAGGATCATGGGGCACAGCACTGGCTATTCAACTGTCTCGCAATGGTCACCAGATTATCGCCTGGGACGGTGATCAAGACTTAATTACCTCACTACAATCCGAGCGACGCAACCCGCGTTATCTTCCTGATCATCCGTTCCCAGATACCTTATCTGCGGAGCATGATTTAGCGACTGCAATCAAAGATGTAGATTTTATATTAGCGGTAATCCCGAGTTATGCGATGCGCGCTGTGTGTGAGCTGCTCGTGCCGCTAGATATCCCTATAAAGTTTATTTGGGCCACCAAAGGCTTTGAAAAACAAAGCAAGATGTTGATGCATCAAGTGGTTACGGAAGTATTGGGAGATCACATCAAAACTGCAGTGCTTTCCGGACCGTCTTTTGCTAAAGAGGTCGCGAGTAATCTACCGACCGCGGTCAGTCTTGCCTCAAGTGATCTAGATTTTGCTAAAGAGCTGGCCAGCTATTTTCATAGTGAGAATTTCCGTATTTACACTAGTAATGATGTGGTGGGTGTTGAATTAGGCGGTACCGTAAAAAATGTCTTGGCTATTGCAGCAGGCATTATCGATGGTCTGGGTTTTGGCGCAAATGCTCGCGCTGCGTTAGTCACTAGGGGGCTGGCGGAAATGATGCGCTTGGGCAAAGCCTTGCATGCGAATCCAAAAACCCTGATGGGCTTAGCCGGCATAGGCGATTTAGTCTTAACTTGTACCGATGATCAGTCTCGTAATCGACGCCTCGGCTTAGCCTTGGCACAAGGCAAAACCGCACAACAATACATGGATGAATTAGGCCAAGTGGTTGAAGGATTTCATGCGGCGCAAGTCGTGCATGCAATTGCAAAAGAACACCATGTGGAGATGCCAATCTGCGAACAAGTCTGGCAAGTACTAAGCGGTGAAATAGAGCTTAAGGCGGCGGTGTCTGAGTTATTGGGTCGAGATATGAAACAAGAATTCATCTAACAACATTATATTTGCTTACATTTTACTTTTATCTATGAAACGCGTTTTGTCGCCACGCTTCATAGAGAATAATCCCCACTGAATTGGCAATATTAATACTACGCGAGGATTTTCGCATCGGGATACGAACAACATAATTTGGCTCATATTTTTCTAACACTGTTGCAGGAAGACCTCGCGTTTCAGGGCCAAAGACAAAGGTATCGCCCGCTTGGTAATTAGGAGTATCGTAATTTGTGCGTCCTTTAGTAGAACATGCGAAAATTCGACGCGGCGCAAGACTTTTTAACATCGCTGAATAATTTTGATGTTCGGTAACGGTAGTCCACTCTTGATAATCAAGCCCGGCTCTACGTAATTTTTTGTCATCTAGACTAAAACCAAGTGGATGAATTAAATGCAAATCACAACCCATATTGGCACACAGGCGTATGATGTTGCCGGTATTAGGTGGAATTTCCGGTTCAAATAAAACGACGTGAAACATGAGCCTTAAAATAAATAATAATAAACTTAAACTTGAGTTTTGTGGTCTAGAGCTAACTTCACCGCTGGTGTTGTTGTCCGGTTGCGTGGGCTTTGGTGAAGAATATACGCGTATTGAAGGATTCTCCAATCAAGATATTGGCGCGGTATGCCTAAAAGGCACAACCCTACAACCACGTTTTGGAAATTCTCCGCATCGACTGGCAGAAACTCCAGATGGCATGCTGAATGCCATTGGCTTACAAAATCCAGGTGTAGACGTTGTGGTAAATGAAATTTTACCCAACTTAGATTTCTCTGAAACGCGTTTTATTGCGAATGTTTCAGGATCCACCATAGAAGAATATGTAGAAGTTACACTAAGGTTCGATGACTCGCCCATTGATGCTATCGAAATAAATATTTCCTGCCCGAATGTAAAAGAAGGTGGTGTGGCCTTTGGCAATGACCCAGACATGTCTGCTCGCGTAGTAGCAGCCTGTCGTGCCGCAACCAGCAAGCCACTGATTACCAAACTATCCCCAAATCAAACCGACATTAAGCTTAATGCAAAACTTTGTATCGAAGCCGGCAGTGACGCCTTTGCGGTAATTAATACCGTCATGGGCATGGCCATTAATATTGAAACTAAACAACCGACTATTCATAACAACCAAGGCGGCCTATCCGGTCCCGCTATTAAACCGATTGCACTATTAAAAGTGCACGAAGTGTACCAAGTGTGTAAGCCTTACAATATCCCCATCATTGGGCAAGGTGGTATCGTGAATGCAACCGATGCCATTGAATTCCTCATCGCCGGAGCAACCACCGTCGGCGTTGGAACTGGGCTTTACTACGACCCACTATGCTGCGAAAAAATTAACGATGGTATTGTTGATTACTTAGATAAAAACAGTCATCAACATGTAAGAGAAATTATTGGAAGTTTACTAGTTCACTCGACTTAAGCTGTCTTAGAGTAACTAACACGAATAAGAATAAAACCAGGAAATGACCGCTTTCGGCAAAAGTTAAGACTGTTAAGACTTAAACAATCCCAACTCTTGAATCTTTCTGGCCAAAGTATTTCTACCCCACCCCAAAAGCTTAGCTGCTTCTTGTCGTTTACCGCCCGTTTTCCGCATTGCAGCCTTAATCAAAACCGCCTCAAACTGCGGCAATATTCTATCTAAGATAGCATTTGTTCCTTTAGACATTTCACGATCCGCCCATTCGCCTAACAAACTTTGCCAATCCACCAATTCTGCAACCGACATTTCATTCTTAAGCATTTCTGCTGGTAAATCTTGCATATGGATTTCTTTACCAGAAGCCATTACGGATATCCAACGGCAGATATTTTCTAACTGCCGAACATTGCCTGGCCACTTTAACGCGCTTAAATATTCCACCACTTCGTTAGAAAGTTTTTTCGGTTCATTTTTTAATTCATGCGCAGAACTTTGCATAAAATGTTGCAATAAAATAGGAATATCTTCCTTACGTTCATGCAAAGTTGGAATATTAATACGAATAACATTAAGACGATGAAATAAATCTTCACGAAAATCACCATTACGCACTCGCGCTTCTAAATTTTGGTGTGTAGCCGCAACGATGCGCACGTCTGCTTTAATAGGTTCGTGCCCTCCGACTCTATAAAAGTGCCCATCCGATAACACGCGCAACAAACGTGTCTGTAAATCTGCGGGCATGTCGCCGATTTCATCTAAAAATAGCGTGCCTTGTTGCGCTTGTTCAAAGCGTCCCTTACGCAAGGTTTGCGCGCCCGTAAATGCACCTTTCTCATGCCCAAATAATTCCGACTCCAGTAGATCACGCGGAATGGCTGCCATATTTAAAGCAATAAATGGCCCATCAACTCGCGGACTATTTTCGTGTAAAGCATGCGCAACTAATTCTTTACCTGTACCGGATGCACCAGTAATTAGCACGGTAATATTCGACTTGGATAGCCTGCCTATAACGCGGAAAACTTCTTGCATGGCGGGTGACTCGCCTATAATGGCTGTCGACTCATCTCTAGAGGTCGCCACCGGCTCGACTTTGTTAGTTTGTTCATTTGCAGCTAAGCAAGCGCGTTTAGCGAGTGCTACGGCCTCATTCACATCAAATGGCTTAGGTAGGTATTCAAACGCTCCTTTTTGATAAGCCCCTACTGCACTTTGTAAATCAGAATGCGCAGTCATTATAATGATCGGCAGATCAGGGTAATCTGTTTTAATTCGTTCTAGAAACTCAAAACCATCCATCCCGGGCATGCGCACATCAGTAATTATGGCTGAAGGTATATGGCGTTCAAGTTCATGCATGGCGGTTGTAGCAGATTCAAATGTTGTGACGGGGATGTCTGCTTTTTGAAATGCCCGCTCTAATACCCAGCGCATAGCTTGGTCATCATCAATGACCCAAATGTTTGTATTACTCATAATAGTGTTTATTAGTTTTACTCCTTTGTTTGGCATTGATGAATTAATTTGTGCCATTTAATGGCAACAAAACGCGAAATTCTGTGCGGTTTGGAACTGAATCAAACTCTATAAGTCCGCCATGAAGATGTATTAAATTTTGCGCAATAAATAACCCTAAACCTACTCCTTGCGCGCTACCAGAAACCATAGGGAAAAACACTTGTGATTTTAGTTCTTCGGGAATTCCACAACCATTGTCGATAATACTTATTTGCACGACTAATCGATGACAAGTGTCACCGACTGTATATTGACGTAACACGCGTGTCTTTAGCGTAAGCTCGCCATTAATCTCTACCGCGCGCGCACCGTTACGTACAATATTAAGTGTGGCTTGTACTAGCAAATCGCGGTCGGCGTGTAACAGTGGGATGCTTGGATCGTAATCCGTTTTAAATATAACTCCACTAGGATTTTCAGCAATCGCCAATTGGCGGACATGCTCTAACACGTTATGAATATTAATCTTTCGTTTCGCCGGCATAATTTTTGGCCCGAGCATACGATCAACTAATTTACAGAGTCGATCTGCCTCACTAATAATTACATCGGTATAATCGTGTAAGCCTGGTTCACTAAGTTCACCGGCTAATAACTGTGCGGCTCCACGCAAACCACCCAATGGGTTCTTAATTTCATGCGCGAGTCCACGCAACATATTACGAGTGGCATGGCCTTCATGCAGCAAATGCTCTTCGCGAGAAATACGCAATAAATGGTCCACTTGCGTAATTTCAAGCAAACATGTTGCCTTCTCACCCTTCGTTAGCATCGGTGTTATTACACAATTGATAGTCATTTCACCTCCACCCAAGCGTTTTATAGACACCTCTCTTTCGGTGATGGGATGTCCGCTTCGGATAGAGTCTTGAATGTGTGGGATAAACTCACCCTCGATGTCACTAATAAAATCAGTAATGGGCCGATTTGTAGCATGTCTTGCGCCAGTACTTAGAAATTCTTCGCCAGCAGGATTCAAATAGTTCAGATGCAACTCCTCATCGACGATAAAAATCGCCAAAGCTAAGTTATCTAAAATCTTTTTGTGTTTTATGTCAGGCATCAGCAAAGGTTGTAGATTCAATACATCGCTTATCGCTTTGTCATAGCGACTTAAGTGCAAGAATTGATCCAAAAGTTCACGGAGTACATGCTAATTAAATCAATGACTTAAGTTATGCACTCTCAATGTAGTGCATTATTATAGTGCATACTTTAGGTTATTATGGAATAAAACGCACCATAATGGGGTTTAGCGCTAAGGGCTAGATGAAGAACCTAAACCGCCAGAAATTCCTGAGCCGGAACCATTAAGAAGATGCATTTCCTTGCAATCTAGAAAATCGATGCAAGGTAAACCTCACAGATTCAGAACTAATGATAATACGGCCATTACGTGCAATAACTGTAGCGCTGACCGCATGTGTGCCACGATCAATATTTTCTAGCACGACACTACTCTGTGTACCCTTATATACCTCTTTATCACCAAGGAAAATTACATATTGATGCCCACTGCGTGCTTTCAAAGCAGGCGAGACTTGAAATGCAATCTGTACTTTGCCTTCATTATTGCGCAGAATTTCATCTGCCCCAGGTGAGATTATTGCGAGTGATTGGTACACGCCAACTACAGCCTCTGGCTCGGGACTGTTAATTCGTGATGTGTTATTTGGGACCGTTACAGGCTTGGTACTAATTAAATCGGGAAGTGCATCTATGTTAACTTCTTCTGCGTTGGGACAAGCATCCGTAGGCGGTATATCAGAATATACAGTGCTGCCATCTTTATCCACACAAGTATAAATGCGCGCCTGTGCATGGCTAGCGAAAATCGCTAATACAACTAACATTAATAAATTCACACGCATTGTGAAATTCCTTAAGCCTAATAAAATGCCTTCTCAGAGATACTGATATACATAGTACTCTCTGCAACTAATTTGACCGTGAATTTGAGGCTTAAGTTACACAAAAACGCCTCAAGAAGAGGCGTTTTTGTGACCAGATGCTCGAATCTTAGTGATTAACAGCTGTAATACATTTCAAACTCAATCGGATGGGTAGCCTGACGCAGTGCAGTCACTTCTTCCATTTTCAGTTCAATATAGGCATTAATACAGTCATCGGTGAAAACTCCGCCTGCTTTTAGGAAGCCACGATCGTTATCAAGAGCTTCCAATGCCTGATTTAGTGAAGAACACACTGTTGGGATATTGGCTTCTTCTTCTGGAGGTAGGTCATACAAATCTTTATCGTTGGGTGGACCTGGATCAATTTGGTTTTGAATGCCGTCAAGACCCGCCATCATTATGGCTGCAAAAGTAAGGTAAGGGTTACCGGTATTGTCACCAAAACGCACTTCAATTCTTCTAGCTTTGGCATTAGATTCATACGGAATACGAATCGAGGCCGAACGATTACGTGCAGAATACGCCAACATTACAGGTGCTTCAAAGCCAGGCACTAAACGCTTATAGCTATTGGTGCTGGCATTAGAAAAGGCGTTGATCGCACGTGCGTGCTTAATAATTCCGCCAATATAGTAGAGCGCAGTTTGTGAAAGATTGCCGTACAAGTCGCCATTAAATAAGTTTTCACCCTCTCTAACTAAAGACATATGCACGTGCATGCCACTACCGTTATCACCCACAATAGGTTTGGGCATAAATGTCGCGGTCTTATTATAGTTATCTGCCATATTAAGCACTACGTATTTTAAAATTTGGTTCCAGTCACCACGTGTGGTTAACGTGCTAAAACGTGTACCAATCTCACACTGTCCGGCAGTGCCCACTTCATGGTGATGCACTTCAACAGGCACGCCCATTTCTTCAAGCACCAAGCACATTGCTGAACGCAAATCCTGTAAAGAATCAACAGGTGGCACTGGAAAATATCCGCCCTTAACACCGGGGCGATGACCAATGTTGCCATCTTCAAAACTTTTTGCGGAGTTCCATGCCGATTCGTCTGAATCAGTTTGATAAAATGCGCCGGCCATGTCATTGCCCCATTTGACATCATCAAAGATAAAAAACTCAGGCTCAGGACCAAAATATGCGGTATCGGCTATTCCCGTAGAACGCAGATAAGCTTCGGCACGTTTACCGACCGAGCGTGGGTCGCGGCCATAGCCCTCCATGGTAGAAGGTTCGAGGATATCGCAACGCAAAATCATGGTAGAGTCACTAAAAAATGGATCGATCACTGCAGTAGCAGGATCTGGCATTAAAATCATGTCGGACTCATTGATACCTTTCCAGCCGGCGATCGATGAGCCATCAAACATCTTGCCACTTTGAAAGACTTCTTCATTAATAGTGTGGGCCGGCACGGAGACATGGTGCTCTTTGCCTCGGGTATCGGTAAATCGGAAATCAACGAATTTAACTTCGTCATCATTGATTGTCTTGAGCACATCATTCGCGGACATGGGTTTCTCCTTAGCTTCAACTCGAATGTTATTCTTATGGTCGTGATCAATTGCTAATCGCGTTCACTCACTGGCGCATAAAGCACAATATGTGCCAGTACCGATCTGGCGCACTCAATTGAGTGCTCGTGCGGCATTATACGCAGCTTTTTCATGATAGGTAGCGGCACTGTTACCTATACTTGCACCACCATAGTGCCATCAAGCACCAGAATAGTGCTCGTAAGCTTCGTCACGCCGCATGAACACTTACACTTTTTATTCGCCATGGACATTTTCATATCTCAATCAAATTGCTAGCCACTGCATGGATTAAAATGGATGGTGATAGCTTTTACATGCTGGCGGCGATGGATCTCACAGCCTGACTTTCAGATTTGCCCAAACAGATGGAAATGGCTTACCGGGTCCACTGTAAAAACTACTTATCTATTACTCCAGAACCATCCAGTAAAGCCATGCCGAAATTGGTCACCAAAAGTCAATTTCTGGGGACAAATTTGGTCCTATTGACTGTCTTTGAGCGTGGGTATTTATCTAGCGTAAATCAGTATTGTCCGGCCTGTCAGTAGGTTAGCTAACAAGCCGTAACCGCCAACAAACCTGGCACAGCCTTTGCTCTATACACTGGTAATAGGGACATTAAATTTATGCCTACGACAGGCATAGACCATAACAAGGAGGTCAAAATGAGCGGTAACACAGATGTATTAACAACATTATATGTTGTATGGATCGCCGCAAGTATGGCAGCGCTGGCTTGGGCTTATCGACATACGGTTAAGGAAAAACTGTGTCGCACCAACAAACGCACCTAAGGACTGAACGGATTCATAGTGATAAGAAAATGGAAGCCTTATCACAATAGGCAGGTAGTGAGCTTGATTTGTGAAGTGGATTAAGAAGGATTTTCTCACATTCACATGGGTGGAATACTTCACGACAAGGATGTCGGCTCTACAAATCAAGCTGCGTTGAATGGAATTTGTTAGTGGCAAGGATGCCACGGCAAGCAGGGAAGCATGTAAATAGCTCAGCATTAGGAGAGCTTTTCACCAACGTCTTAGGGATGAGAGCTGCGAGACAAGGACGTCGTAACGCAGCATTCCTATCCTAAAAATCTGAATTATCTCTTCATGTGCTAGCCGCCAGTCAAGTGCCTAGCTATACTCTCGCTGCTCTACATGCAGCCATCACCATGCCAAAAGACACATTTATTTCACTCCAAGATCTTATACTCAGATTACAACAATTTTGGGCCGCACAAGGTTGCATCATTGATCAACCTTATGATCTGGAAATGGGTGCAGCAACATTTCACCCCAGCACATTTTTGCGTGCACTCGGACCAGAACCCTGGCGTGCAGCGTATGCTCAACCTTGTCGCCGGCCCACAGACGGTCGCTATGGAGATAACCCAAACCGCTTGCAGCGTTACTTCCAATTCCAGACTATATTAAAACCGTCCCCAGATAATATTCAGCAATTATATTTAGAGTCCTTATCAAAACTTAATATCGACCCCCTTGTGCATGATATTCGTTTCGTGGAGGACAATTGGGAATCTCCAACCCTAGGTGCATGGGGCTTGGGTTGGGAGGTGTGGTTAGACGGCATGGAAATTTCACAGTTTACCTACTTCCAACAAGTCGGCGGCCTAGAATGTAAACCAGTGAGCGGGGAAATTACCTATGGCTTAGAACGCATCGCTATGTACTTGCAAAACGTCGACAGTGTTTATGATCTAGTCTGGGCCCAGCATGAAGATAGAACTATCCTCTATCGTGACCTCTATCATCAAAACGAAGTAGAACAATCGGCCTATAATTTCGAGCATGCCAGCACTGAAGTTCTATTTAAAAACTTCGACTCAAGCGAAAAAGAATGCCAACACTTGATCGAACTTGCGCTTCCGATCGCTGCCTATGATCACGTTTTAAAGTGTTCACACACTTTTAATTTACTAGACGCACGCCAAGTAATTTCAGTAACGGAGCGCCAACAATATATTTTACGCATCCGTAAACTCGCACAAGCCGTTGCTAATACTTATCATGCTAGCCGCGAACAGCTGAACTTTCCACTCCTGAAAAAATAATTAGCATTATGAGCGGCAAAAAAGATTTATTAATTGAGGTTGGTACAGAAGATTTACCCGCAAGACTTCTGCAAAAGCTATCCAATGAGTTCGGCGAATTGCTTTGTGCTCAATTTACCGCAGCAAAATTAACTTTTTCTGCACACAAAACGTTTTGCACTCCACGCAGGTTGGCAGTAATTATTGAAGGCTTAGACCGTAAGCAACAAGACCAACATATTGAACGCAAAGGACCTAATGCGATAGCGGCGTTCGATAAAAACGGTGAGCCCACTCAAGCGGCATTGGGTTTTGCGCGCTCATGCGGGATTGAGATTGATCAACTAGTTGTAGACAAAACTTCTAACAATCCAAGACTCATATTTCGAGAAGTTCGTGCAGGGTTAAACACCGTGGACCTATTACCTGAAATTCTCGAAACTACTATAAACAAACTATCTGCTCCAAAACGCATGCGTTGGAATGAAACCACGGCAGAATTTATTCGCCCTGTTCGGTGGCTACTCGTCATCTTTGGTGAGGAAACAGTCGCTACAACCTTATTTGGTCACGATGCTAACAATATAACTTATGGACATAGGTTTCATAGCCCCAAACAAATTGTCGTCAAGCACGCCTCTGCTTATAAGGAACTGTTGGAAGTTAAAGGCCATGTGTTAGCAGATTTTGAAGCTCGGCAAAAAAACATACTTGAACAAGTTTATAAACTTGCAGCAAGCGCAAAGGGTAAACCCTCTTACACACAAGACTTGTTAGATGAGATCACTAACTTAGTGGAGTGGCCCAATGCTCTACTAGGAGGGTTCGATAAAAAATTTCTGGAAATAAATAAACAGGTGTTAATTAACACCATGCAAGACAATCAAAAGTACATTCCCTTGCTGGATGACAAGGGCGAGCTTCTGTCGCAATTCATTATTATCAGTAATATAGACAGCACCTCACCGGAGGCAGTTAAACAAGGCAATCAAAAAGTCATTACGCCACGTTTTGAAGACGCAATGTTTTTTTGGCAACGCGATAAAAACCAAACTTTAGAATCTAAGTTAGAAAAGCTTAAGAATGTTGTATTTGAAAAGCAGCTAGGAAGCTTGCATGACAAAACATTGCGTATCCGCGAACTTGCCAAATATTTAAGCGCCTATACAAATGCAGACTCTGACCACAGCCAACGCGCCGCAACATTAAGTAAATGCGACCTGCTTACCGAGATGGTTGGCGAATTCCCAAAATTACAAGGCATTGTTGGTCATGATTTAGCCTCACACGATGCAGAAGATAAGGAGGTTGGATTAGCGATCGAAGAACAATACTTACCGCGCCAAGCCGGTGGCGACCTACCAACTTCCGCAGCGGGTCAAACACTTGCCTTAGCCGACCGTATTGACAGTTTGGTGGGCATTTTTGCAATCGGCAAAAAACCTACTGGAATCAAAGACCCTTATGGTTTGCGCAGAGCATCTTTAGCGTTGTTACGCATCATCATTGAAACGCGCTTAGATATAGATTTGCAGGCAACTCTAAAGCATGCTGCGACACTATTCCCAAAAAGCCTAAATGCAGATTCCGTGGTAGATGAAGTTTTTGATTATATTATCGAACGACTACATGCCTATTTTGCAGATCGTAATATTGCCCCTGATGTGATTGACTCTGTTTTAGCAACCCGGCCAACTAAACCCAATGATATTGCCATACGCATTGAAGCGGTATGCAGCTTTCGCAAGTTGCCCAATGCGCATAGTCTTGCAGTTGCGAATAAACGGATTCGCAATATTCTAAAAAAGACAGATCGTAACAATATCGGACAAGTGCAAAAAGAGTTGTTTAAAGAGAATGCGGAGAGTGTTCTACATATCGCAATTGAGGAACTGTCTAGCGATGTTGAAAGCCTTTTTCAACAGCGTGATTACGCACAAGCTTTAAATAAACTTGCTGATTTACGTCAACCTGTAGATACATTTTTTGATGATGTAATGGTCATGGATAAAGACGAGGCATTAAAAAACAATCGAATCGCACTGCTTGCAAAGATAGATTCACTATTTATGCATGTAGCAGATTTCTCACGGCTACAATCATAACCAACTTTAGCAAGATAAGCATATGAGTAAGTTTAAAGCAGTAATATTAGACCGTGATGGCGTCATTAATGAAAAATCTGATGAGTTTATAAAATCACCAGAGGAATGGATTGCCATTAAAGGCAGTCTAGAAGCTATTGCAAGGCTAAACCATGCCAAAGTCAAAGTGTTTGTTGCTTCTAACCAATCAGGTATTAGTCGCGAATTATTTGATTACAATACCTTGCATGCGATTCATCAAAAAATGTTAGCGGATCTTACGCAACACGGTGGGCACATAGACGGAATTTTTATTTGCCCCGACTTAAAGGGCGAGTGTCGCAAGCCAAATCCTGGAATGCTGGTTGAAATCGAAAAACGTGCAAACTTGTCCTTGCAGAAAGCCCCTTTTATAGGCGATTCGCAGCGCGATGTGCAAGCTGCAATTGCACACGGAGCGCAACCCATATTGGTGCGTACCGGCAATGGCTCAGTGACCGCAAAAAGTGAACAGTTACCCAGAAATATTCCGATTTTTTCCGACCTTGCCGAAGCCGTTGATTCTTTATTAGCTCAGTAAATTTAGTCACTAAGAGTAACGAATAAAATTCTACACACCGTGATGATACAAACTATTCGCTCGTTGCTGTATTTAATCGGTATGGCTTTATTCACCATCGTATTTGGCTTTCTTAGTCTACTAACAGTCTTAGTCCCATATAAACAACGTTATAAAATTATTGTTACCTGGAGTGCGGCCAACCTGTGGTGGCTACGTATTACTTGTGACTTACATTATGTAGTTGAAGGAAAAGAGAATATTCCTGATCGCGCCTGCATCGTAATGTCAAACCATCAATCAACATGGGAGACCATGGCCATTGGCACTGTGTTCCCGCCATTAACCTGGGTCATAAAAAAAGAATTATTATTCCTACCCATTTTTGGTTGGGGTTTGGCACTTACTGAACCGATTGCCTTAGATCGAAAATCAGGTCGAAAAGCTGTTGATCAACTTACTCTGAAAGGCAAACAAAAATTACAGAGTGGACGTTCAATCCTAATTTTTCCAGAAGGCACACGCACACCGCCAGGTGAAAAGCGAAAATTTAGGATTGGTGGGGCGATGCTCGCAGCAGAAGCAGGCGCACCTATCGTACCCGTCGCGCATAACTCTGGTAAATTTTGGGCACGTAAACAGCTCACCAAAAAACCTGGCACCATTAAAATGGTGATTGGTCCAATCATCGAAAGCCAAGGCAAAACCGCCGCCGAAATAAATAAAGAAGTGTTTAACTGGATCAGTACGCAACGAGATATTCTAGAAAACACGCCCGCGTAGCACTTTGCACCAAATAATGGATCCAGACTCAATAGATTATTAATACTTGATGATTGTCTTGATTGGAGCCCCTGGGAGTTTATCTCGACCCCCCAGGCCACTTAACTCTATAACAAAAGCGAAAGCGATTACCCTGCAGTCCAATTGATCAATAAGCTGAGCTGTCGCAGCAGCCGTTCCACCTGTTGCTATTAAATCATCGACGACAAGAATTTGGCTTCCCGGTTGAACAGCATCTTTATGAATTTCCAAACGATCCGTTCCATACTCAAGCTCATACTCTATGGAATGTGTTTGTGCTGGTAATTTACCTGCTTTACGCACAGGCACGAACCCCGCACCAAGTTTATACGCTAGAGGCGCACCAAAAATAAAACCTCTGGACTCAATTCCGAGAACATAATCGATTCGTTGATCCGAATAAGCATCACTAAAGTGATCAATAATATAACGAAGCCCCTCCGGGTTTTGCAGCAAAGTTGTAATGTCGCGAAATACGATTCCTGGTTTAGGAAAATCAGGAATATCACGAATGATTGATTTTAGATCCATAAGGGTCAAACTATTCTTAAGGACAAGGGTTGGGTTGGTGCTGATGGATGGCTTCAATTTTCTCAATGACTTCTTCAGATAATTCAACGTTAATGCTACCTATGTTTTCTTTGAGCTGTTCTAAACTGGTTGCACCAACAATATTAGCCGTTAAAAATGGCCTGGTATTCACAAAGGCTAATGCCATTTGTGTTGGTGAAATACCATATTGGAGTGCTAATTGAACATACGCCTGTGTGGCCTTGGTGCCTTGATTACTGCTGTAGCGATCAAAACGATTAAACAACGTTAGTCGCGCATTAGCGGGGGCATTCTCATCTAAGTACTTACCGGTTAACACACCAAACCCTAGGGGCGAATAAGCCAGCAAGCCTATCTTTTCCCGATGCGAAATTTCAGCCAAGCCTATTTCATAGGTCCGGTTCAAAAGGCTATATGGGTTTTGAATGCTTACTATAGAAGGCCAATTATTTGCTCTAGCTAAAGACTGATATTGCATCACGCCCCATGGCGTTTCATTACTAATACCTAGATGACGCACTTTGCCTTGCTCCACGACTTGGATTAAACACGCGTACGCGTTTTCCATTGATGTAGGTGTTTCCGTGTCAAGCTGCTGATAACCGAGCTCACCAAAGTAGTTTGTATTTCTAGCCGGCCAATGCACCTGATACAAATCAAGATAGTCGGTTTGCAAACGCTTTAGGCTAGCCTCTAATGCCGCATTGATATGTTCAGGTATTAACTGTGGACCATTACGCAGATACGGCATCAGGCCTGGGCCCGCTACTTTTGATGCTAAAATAATTTGCTCACGTTGACCGCTCTTTTTAAACCAACTACCTAGGTATTCTTCTGTTTTGCCTTGTGTCGGTTCTAGCGGGGGAACGGGATACATTTCTGCGGTGTCAATGAAATTCACGCCCTGCGACAACGCATAATCAAGTTGCTCGTGCGCTTCAGCTTCTGTGTTTTGTTCGCCAAAGGTCATTGTACCCAGGCAAATTTTACTGACCTTTAAACTGGTAGTGCCTAATTGGTTGAATTGCATACTTTAAAAAATTATAAAAAGAGCGTCAGTACACCAGTGTAACCATAGAGTCGATTATTGAAAATTTCTCCGTTCGCAAAAAATCCTGCCAATGGAAAGTCACCTAGCTCTTCTTCAATCATTTTGAGTTCTTCAGAGTTTTCACCAAATTGGTAGCGCCCGCGTCCTAAGCAAGTGTAGTACACGCCGCCACGAGGTGGAGTGGTCATGCGCGACTTCATCGTTCTTAACATACGCAACATATCTTCTCTGGCACTATTACCGTCACGTCGGCAAAACATAAATTTACCGCCCTCATAAATATAATCACCTACTGCAATGATTTTTTCTTCTTCATCAAAACCGATGATATTGCGAACCACATAGTCACCCATATCAGAATATTCGATCGGTATTCCTGCATAGATATAATTTGCAACCTTGTATAAATCTTTAGCTAACACTTCTCCGATGTCTTCCCGAAACACATCAAGAGCAGGTCGGTGATCTAGTTCAATAAGTATGTTGCGATCTGCTTTAGTAATAATGTGCTGTTGGTCTAAAGGCGAGCAACCTTGCGTATGTCCCACAATGGTATTTACTTGCGGTGAGAAAAAAATACCTGACACACTGCCGCTGACTAATTCTTTCGCAACTTGGTGATTCTCAAAATTCGATGAAGTTAAACCCCCCACTAAATAGGCTGCAGGTACGGTATTCGAAATCTTTTCAATCAAATTAGGCGTACCTGGATTACTAGGGTCGCCATGGATAATTCCTACATGCGGCAACTCTTCCTTGCAGTAACTAGAAACTTGCTCAAGCAATTGCTCTTCACTTAAATCATTCGCGCCTATAATGGCGTAATCTTTGGTATCGATATCTGCAAGCATTACAACCAGTGCGGTTTCATCATAATATTCCTTGCCGGTACTGCACAGCCCCATCCCCATTGTGCCCACCCAATCACTGATACCAGTTTCTTGCTTCAGCCGACCTAAAATATTTTCCAAGTCCTTACTAAGAGTGTCATTGGCATAAATAAATCCCAACTTAAATTTGCCACGAACATCGCCAAGTTGACGCAGACAGGTCGTCACAAGTTCGCGTGGTGATCCGCCAGAGGCCGTTGCAAGTTGAAACATTTCAGTCATGGAATCTAATAGTTTAGTCGCAACTCATTTAGCCGATTTCCATTGTGTATCTGTACAATTTCCCAGCAACATTTTTATAGTTGGTGTTAGCAAGGTTTCCATTGCAAACACCATTTTTTCTGCAGGCATAATTAGCTGATTAGATTTAATGCTATAGGAATTTTCAACTTGCTCACGCAATTCATCAATACTAATACTAAATTTTTCTGGGCGACGAATATGCACTATCGCTAGACTTTCATGCAAAGCTGGAATGTCTTGTACATCAAAAGGATTGGCAGTATCTATAATTGGAACGCGTTGAAAATTAACATCGGTGCGAGAAAACTGAGGCGAAACATACGTAACATAGTCAGGCATGCGGCGTACAATAGTACTAACCACTTCTGCATGTGTATAACCACGTTCTGAACTGTCACGATGAATTTTTTGTATCCACTCCAGATTCGTCGTGGGGGCCACGCCGACCAAGAGATCAACATGCTGCGCGATATTGCAGTTTTCTGTTACCAACCCTCCATGCAAGCCCTCATAAAATAATAGATCAGAATTCGGTGGAATCACTTCCCATGGGGTAAATTCGCCGCGACTTAAGTCTGGGTATGCGACGGCTTCTTCCCTGCTATGTAGATACAAACGCTTTTCACCACTACCCGTTTCACTATAGTCACGGAACAATTGATCTAATCGCTCTAACAAGTTCCCTTCTGGAGCAAAGTGCGTCAAACGTCGGCCGAACAGGTCTGGGATTTTGATGCGCTCATACATTTCTGCACGCGTATACTTTTGGAAACTATCTCCTTCAATCACCACAGGATTAACACCAATCTCTGCAAATATATGCTCAAATGCTTCACGCACGGTTGAGGTGCCTGCACCCGAGGAACCCGTAACTGCAATGATGGGGTGTTGCATAGACATTAGCTTATTGCCAAATCATCATAGCGGTACTGCTCGCAGCTTGCGGTCTAAGCATAATAATGGGGGACATAAAATTATCTCCAGTCAGACACTTTACCGTTTTCTAGAAGCAAAACGAAATTCATCACTGCAAGATTAAAAAAAATATTATATAACTCTATAGATTAGGGGTAATTACATCCACGGCTTTATAAAGCATGTTAATATACTGCGATAACTGCATGTAAGCGCTTTGTTACTACCTGCACACAGAGCAAATCACTAAGGTATGAGCTCAAAACAGCATATCCCACTGTTTGGCAGGGTTTAATGGATTATTAAAATGGTCAGGAGAACTCGTTGATCTCAGCACAGCAATATACTCATGAATTTATTCACCGCTTCATTCCCTATTTAGATTGGATTAGTGAGCTAAAAGACCCCTCCATTTTATGGAAAGACTGCCTGGCAGGGCTCACTGTGGCATTGGTGTTAATCCCACAATCGATGGCCTATGCACAACTCGCCGGCTTACCTGCCTATTACGGCCTGTATGCATCTTTTTTACCTACAATTGTTGCTTCACTATTTGGCTCCTCTCGCCAACTGCAAACCGGTCCAGTTGCCGTCGTTTCCTTAATGACCGCAGCAGCACTAGAGCCACTGGCATCGGCTAATCCTGAAGGTTATATAGTCTATGCTGCAGTGCTCGCACTTATTGTGGGTATTTTTCAATTATCGCTAGGGCTGTTACGCCTTGGAGTATTAGTCGAATTCTTATCGCATCCGGTCGTTATTGGTTTTACCAATGCCGCGGCCATTATTATTGCCGCTTCTCAGCTATCTAAAATACTTGGAGTTACCGCTGAAGCGGGACATCATTTTTATTTAACAATATGGAATGTTTTAGTTGAAGCATTGCAACATACCCACCTTCCAACCCTGTTAATGGGTATCGCCTCTTTAGCCATTATTTTTGGGCTCAAACGCTTTGTGCCTAAAGTTCCTGGCGTACTCACCGCGGTGGTGGCAACCAGTTTGATTTCCTTCATTTTAGGTTATGAAGCGTTAGGCGGGAAAGTGGTCGGCAACGTGCCAGCAGGTCTACCTGCAATTGCATTCCCAAGCTTTGATATATCGATTGCGATTGACTTAATCGGCACAGCCATGGTGATTGCGGTAGTCGGCTATATGGAAGCGATTTCTGTTGCCAAAGCCATTGCGGTCCAAACTCGACAACGCATCGATGCCAATCAAGGTTTAGTTGGACAAGGATTAGCGAATATTGTCTCGGGTTTATCTGGCGCCTATCCTGTAGCAGGATCATTTTCGCGCTCGGCCATTAACATGTCCGCTGGTGCGAAGACTGGATTTGCAGCCATTGTTACCGGTTTACTCGTCGCCGCATCACTTATCCTATTGTACTTCTCTCAATACTTATATCACTTACCACAAGCCACATTAGCAGCAGTCATTATTTCTGCGGTCATCAACCTGATTCGAATTAAACAAATTAAATACGCATGGCGGGTGCACAAACACGATGGCTTTATCGCCATACTAACTTTTGTGTTAACTCTGATTCTAGCCCCGCATTTAGAGCAAAGTATTTTTGTTGGTGTCTTGCTGTCACTTGGATTGTTCATGTATCGCACCATGCGCCCGCATATCGCTGTGCTATCACGCCATACCGATGGCACTTTGCGCGATGCAGAAGTCAACATTCTCAAAACCTGTCCAAATATATCGATTTTGCGTTTTGAAGGACCGTTATTTTTTGCCAGTGCCATGTACTTTGAAGCCAAAGTATTAGAACGTGTTGCAGCAAAATCTGATCTTAAATTTATTATTATTGATGCCGAAGCGATCACTGATATTGATGCAACCGGCGAAGACATGTTGCACCAATTGTCATTGAGTCTAGCTGCCTTTTAAATTGTACTTGTGTTTGCACGCACTAAACGCCTAGTCATGGATGTATTTGTTCGCACCGGATTTGCCGGGCCTGACTGGATTGATCACTTTTATCGATCGGATTTACGCGCCATCGAATTTGCTTGGCAAAACATTAGCCATTGTGAAGAAGAAGTATGCCCGCTGGCGGTGGAGCGTGAATGCCCAGCAAGACGCATCACCCTACCTGAGAAATAATTAGCAAGCTCTTAGCGGACTTTTTTATACACCTGGTCAAATACTTGATGTCCGAGTCTTTTGCCACGACGTTCAAACTTTGTATTCGGACGTTGCTGAATTAAATTCGAAACAGTGATTTTTTCAAATAATGCACAGTTATCTAAAGTTTTTTGTATATGACATGCATAGTGCTGCCAGTCAGTCGCAATATTTAATTCCCCATCACTCACGAGCTTGTTTGCTACCAATTGCACAAACTCGGTTTGTATCATGCGTCTTTTATGATGACGTCTCTTAGACCAAGGATCAGGAAACCAGACCAATACTGCACTCAAGAATTCTGCCGCAATATGTTCCTGCAATAGGATCACGGCATCCATATTAATCACACGCACATTATTAATTTCTGCTTCTGCCACGCCTCTTAATAAAGAACCAATCCCTGGGCGATGCACCTCTACGCCTAAAATATTTAACTCTGGATATTGTTTAGCCAAGGCAAGCAACGCTTCGCCATTACCAAAACCAATATCGAGAATTGTCGGCTGCGTGTTGCTAAAAACACCGGCTAGATCAAGATGCCCTTCTGCAGGCTCAATGCCATACAAAGACCAATAGTTTTTAAAGGCTAATTTTTGGCCTTGTGTAAAGCGGCCTTCCCGACGCACAAAACTTCGGATCACTGCAGAAGACATTTGCAAGAAGGTATTTAGAGCTGCGGTTAGATAAAAGTGCCATCAATCGGCGATGAGGCGGATGCAAAACGACGCCTTGGCATGCGGCCCGCAAGAAAAGCCAAGTGGCCTGCTTCGATACCATGCTTCATCGCTGTCGCCATCAATATGGGATGTTTAGCTTCTGCAATTGCGGTGTTCATCAGCACGCCATCACAACCCAATTCCATAGCGAGTGCTGCATCTGACGCGGTACCAACGCCGGCATCTACTATGATAGGCACGTTAGCATTTTCAACTATAGTGAGGATATTGTAAGGGTTCCGCACGCCTAAACCCGAACCAATCGGCGCGGCCAGAGGCATAACTGCCACACAGCCCATTTCTTCAAATTGTTTGGCCACAATTGGGTCATCATTGGTATAGACCATGACTTGAAAATCTTCTTTTACTAGCGTTGTTGCGGCTTCCAAAGTATCGACTACATTCGGATACAGGGTTTTTTCATCGCCCAACACCTCTAGTTTTACCAGCGCATGCCCATCTAATAATTCTCGGGCTAACCGGCAAGTGCGCACTGCATCTTTCGCGGTGTAGCAGCCTGCGGTATTTGGCAAAATGGTAAATTCAGTGGGTGAAATGACATCGAGCAAATTAGGCGCGTCTTTATCTTGCCCAATATTGGTTCTACGAATCGCTACTGTAACAATCTGCGCTCCACTGGCGACGATGGCGGCGCGCGTCTCCGTTAAGTCTTTATACTTACCAGTGCCCACCAACAGGCGCGAGGAGTAATTTTTCCCCGCAACGGTGAACGTATCTTCGCCCTGTTTGCTTACACTGGTTGGCATTGCTGTTACTGTCATAACCTTACTTATGTGTTACATTTTTATAAGAAATAATAATCTGCTTTCAAGGCGATATTTGCAATGTCGAATGGCCGAACTGCCAATTTAATTAATTTTCTTTTTCTAGCCCTACTGCCAATCTATATTGGTGTGCATACCTATTTGCTGCCGCCCACTATCAGTGGCAGTGGTATTGCAGATGCCGGCTTTGTGTCAATCATAACACTGACCTTCTTAGGCTGCGCATTTGTGGTGTTATTAACCTTAATTGTAAATCCGCATATAGCCTCTTCAAAATTAACTGCGATCGCAACTGCTTATGTAGTGCTCATCTATTTTCTTCGCGAAGCTGATTTACATCGCTTACTAACGGTAGAACATGTCACACGTGGTAAATTTTACACCATGGCTTCAGTGCCAATGTGGCAAAAAATAATAGCCGGGCTGATATTTTTAATACTTGCAGTTTTTATATTGTATTTATTAGCCAGATACACGCGCACCATTTGGCAAGAAATTCTCGACTTGGAGCCCTGGGCTGTGGCTTTGGCTTTATGGCTTGTAGTGCTGGCTATCTCGCAGCTTTGTGACAAATCCGGCTTGAATCATACACATATTGGGCGAGTGATTGAGGAATGTTGCGAGTGCTGGGCCGCGATATTTATATTCCTGGCCACCATTCAAATCATTCCTACCCTCAAAAAACGCAAACCTCTATATTATGGCGTAACGGCATATGACGTAATGCGCAATAGACAAAGTAAATTTCCTCAACCACCGCCGATGGCCTGAATAATCTCGACGCAATCGCCGTCTTGGAGCTCATGTGTAGCAAATGAGCTGCGCACCACGAGCTCTTGGTTCACCTCAACGGCAATGCGCTGATCTTGCAATCCTAGATCATCGAGTAACCCAGCGGTGGTAAGACCGTCAGAAACATTCTTTACATTGCCATTTAAAATTATTTGCATCGTGTCTTTATTCCAAACAGTTTGTCCTACAATCGCTATAATCTGTGAACACCATGCATTGTTCAACATCTAAAAATTACTATGACTTATGACATTCTAGTTGTCGGCGGCGGCTTAATCGGCATGCTTACCGCGCGCAACTTACAAATGGAAGGCTATAATGTTGCCCTGGTAGAAAAAAATAAACTTGGTAGCGCAGCGAGTTGGGCCGCGGGCGGCATCCTTTCAAAACTATATCCTTGGCAACAAAGTGACGAGATGCAACAGCTGGTGACTCAAGGCCAAGCCTCTTTTCCAGCCCTCGTCGAAGTATTAAAAAACGAAACGGGAATCGACGCACAATTATTGCAAAGTGGCATGCTCATTATCGATGTGGCAGAACAACAAACTGCACTCGCATGGGCAAAAAAAAATAGCACCCCTATCGAACTTCTAGACCGCAAAGAGTTAAATCAGCTCGAACCAAACCTAGACAAAAAGTTTTCTGCAGCATTACGTCTACCTACCGTCATGCAAGTGCGCCCGCCTTTACTGATTAAAGCGGTTCATCAATCTTTACTTAAACATGGCGTAGACATTTTTGAAGACGCCGAAGTAACCCAACTGGTATTAGAAACCAGCAAAGTGGTGGGGGTTAAAACCAAACAAGAAACCATGTTTGCCGAGCAAGTCATACTTTGTAATGGCGCGTGGACACAGCAATTGTTGACTCGTACGAGTGACCTGAAGACTGATATTGAACCGGTACGCGGACAAATGCTGCTATTTAAACCACCACAAAATGTACTGTCGCACATTATTATTCATAACGGCTTTTACCTTATTCCACGACAAGACCAATTCTTATTATGTGGCAGCACGCTAGAATACGTGGGTTTTAGTCGCTCCACTACACAAGAAGCGAAAGAACTGCTGCACTTACATGCCTGCAAAATTTGCCCCGCATTAAAAGAGGTAGAGGTGCTGCAACACTGGTCAGCGCTACGTCCCGGCACCGCTCGCGATGTCCCATATATAAGTGCACACCCACAAATTGAGGCTCTATATATCAATGCCGGACACTTTCGCTATGGCATCGTAACAAGCATTCCTTCCGCCAAAATAGCCTCAGACCTGATTGCCAATAAGGCGAATGCATCACAAATTTCGACCTATGCCTGGTAGAAAATAGCTTAGATTCACAGCCAAACAAGGCTTCAGATACGTAAATAGACTTCGTCTAATTAATAGTTATAATTTATCTATGGACGAAAAAGCCGAATTCCCGAAGAGTCGAGCTGAAGTCGTATCCTTATTAAAAGAATACGATATAACGCCAACCCATCAACGCATCAAGATAGGTCATGTGATATTTTCGCAACCCCAGCATATGTCTGCGGAACAAGTATTAGCTGCTGTAAATCAAAGCGATGAGGTATCTAAAGCCACGGTCTATAACACGCTGGGCCTGTTTGCTAAACAAGGCCTCGTACGCGAAGTAATCGTTGACCCTTCCAAGGTGTTTTACGACTCCAACCTATCAAAACATCATCACCTTTACTATTCAGACACCGGTGAGCTCGAAGACATTGCGAGCGAGCATGTCAAAATCTCAAAATTACCAGAATTACCAAGTGATATTCAGATTGAAGATGTGGATGTCATCATCCGCGTGCATCGCAACTGATTACAGATATACTAATTTTTCTAACGCGCTATTATTCCGAATCAATGCCGGGGTAGCTCAGCTGGTAGAGCAACTGATTCGTAATCAGTAGGTCGGGTGTTCGAATCACCTCTCCGGCACCAATTAAATCAATAAAATATAGCTATATTCTAGCTTATCTAATAAATTTACATTTGGAAAATTCAATATTTAGTGCATACACGATACTGCTATACGGTTTTTATCCTAGCCCCCTAAACTTGGCCCACAGAGAGTGAGAAAATCTCACAATACATTTACTGGTAAGTAGTGAAAGCTTTTGTAATTTTTATCCTGATCGTATTTCAAATAACTAATAACACGTGCTTACTTTATGAAGTATACAGATGCAATTTCACAGTGTTGTTTTTCCATATAGGCGACCGCATTAGAACTAAGGTCACTCTCAATCCCGTACACCCGATCAATGAGTGGAATCACAATACTTTGCTCTCCATAACTTTTACCTTCTGATAAAACTTTACCAATCAAGTCATATTCTTCGATTCCATTGTCTCGATTTTGGGCGACCGCAAATGCCGAGTCTCCTAACCATTCACAGAAGGTTGGTTCAGAAGCTCTACCCTCTGCATTACTGACCGTGCTTAGGACTAATAAAAGTGTGGTAAGGATTAGTTTTTTCATGGTTCACCTCATATAAAGCTCTAGAGAACGTCCGTGTTCAATTTCCTCCGTGACGACCCAACTGTTTCACATCCTCCTTGATGAACATCCATATTCTGTTTCCTCCGTGACCATCGTCCTTGTGTTTTATTAAACTAGAGAACGTCCGTGTTCACTGAGCATCCATGCCTACTAGAGTTAACGCGTAGCCTTGTTAAGATTGTCCGTCGTAAGATAGCTTAAGCTGGTTGGTGTCAACCAAGGTTCTGTTACGATCAGGTGTAACGACTTCAAACTGATCAATCGGTCCTTGTGCGACAATTTCAGGTTGGCTGTTTTCAGCAGACATGTAGTCATTAGCTTCAACGCTGTCGATGGATAAGCCGCCATTTGCCGAGGCAAAGTTGGTGGCCGCGAACAATACGGCGGTGATGAGTACTTTTGCTTTCATGATTAAATCTCCAAATTAAATAACATTTTTGTTTAGTTTCGTTTGTAGTATTTCGTTTTTAAAAATTTACAAACTTATTGGTTAGTCGCACAACATGTAAAAACCTTACAGATTTTTACAATTATTTTTAATGAAAATTATTTAACAATATTTGAAAGTATTTTGATAAAAGACTGGTCATTTGTTGTGTACATTGCGTGCACACAAATACACGCA
>JAPUHH010000033.1 GCA_027297825.1 Gammaproteobacteria bacterium | reverse complement strand
ATCCATTCTGAACCGGTTCAAGTAAATTCGGAGCTCCTTCATTTTGCGCACCGTTAATATTTTGTGATGTGTAATAGCTTGCACCTATTGAAAGACGATCAAATAAATAACCTGACTGGTAATCAATCGAACCACCCGCAGCCCATGCCTTATTATCATTACTGCCATCGGCATCAACGAAGCCTTCATTATCCCGGTCAAAATCAAACGTCCTGAAATTTACCCCGAGTTTTGTATCACGGAAAAAGGGCGGGAGATCCTGAAGCTTTTCTTTCAATATTGGAAAAAAAGGACCTTTTAGACGCTTAAGAAGAAATGATGATGATAAGGGGCCTTTTATCTCATCAGCAGAACTTGGGTGTGGATTTTCGTCCAGTATATAAGCAGCTTCTGTTGCATATAGACTGGATGGAACTGCCATAATAAGAAACAATATTATTGCATCGACCAATACTTGATTTTTCTTGTTTATTATCATGTAGTTAAAATTACATTGCTCATCCAAAAAATTGTCTGTGGTGGGTTCCTGTTATAAGTCTAAGATATGATATTCAACTGTGATTGTATTAGGATGTATTGAATAGTAAATAATTGATAACATGATTTGATTCAAATCATGTAAAAAAAGGGGAAATTAATGGAAATTGACCTTCGCTCCTTATTGTCAGCTAACCCAATTTTACTAATATTTACCATTATAGGCATTGGGTACATTCTCGGTAAAATCAAGTTGGCTGGTATAGAATTTGGTTCAACCTCCGGTATATTAATAATTGGTTTGTTATTCGGGCATCTGGGGTTTGTCACCGAAACTCCACATGCGGGCACATTTGGATTTATAATATTTATATATACTGTTGGTCTGCAGGCAGGTCCCAGTTTTTTCAGTGCATTCCTGGCGGACGGTCGTCGCTATATTCTACTTGCTTTAATTGTATCACTGACTGCTGTGGCTATGGTCTTTTTAATTACAAAGCTGGTGGGTTTTGAATATGGACTCAATGCAGGTCTACTTGCAGGTGCATTGACCAGTACCCCGACGCTTGCTGGAGCGCAAGATGCTATCACCAGCGGTCTTGCATCATTGCCTGAAACAATGGATGCAGATAGTGCATTACAAAATATTGGTGCCGCCTATGCAATTACCTATATCTTTGGCACGATGGGATTGATTATATTCATTAATTATTTTCCAGCCTTGATAAAAATTGATTTGGTTAAATCTGCTGAAGAATATGCCACAGCTCATGGTTTAATAAAAAAAGAAACAAGCGGTCAATTTACTTCAGAAACACTGCCAATTATCAGGGCATATGAGGTGAGTGAAGAAGGCATTGGCAAAACAATTGAACAGCGTGTCCTGGAGTTTGGGAAAGTAGGTAAGCCACTACGCGTTAGACGCGGGAATAAAATCCTGGAAGCAGATAATGATCTGGTTTTCGAAAAAGGCGATATTGTTTCCTTTATTACCAATATTGCTGCACATGAACAATCACAGTCAATACTGGGACATGAGATTCTTGACCCCGCACTGATAAGTTTTCAAATTATTAAGAAACAAATTGTTGTCATCAATCAAGACGCTATCGATAAGCCAATTAAAAATCTGGATATGGCCGCTGATTTTGGTTGTTTTACAACTGAGTTGATACGCGCGGGAATAAAAATACCGATTACCGGTGAAACAATAATTCAAAAAGGCGATCGTATTAGTGTTACAGGTGAAGAATTAAATCTGCAGGATCTAGCAGATAAATTAGGTTATTTCGAAGGTGAAGTAGAGCATACTGATTTAGTTACCTTTGCATTTGGGATTGTTGCAGGTTTACTACTAGGATCTATATTTATTAAATTTGGTAATTTGTCTATTGGTTTGGGAAGTGCAGGCGGACTACTAATTTCAGGTATAGTGATTGGCTTTTTGAGCTCAGTTAATCCTACTTTCGGTAGTATGCCTGTTGCGGCCCGGAATTTACTGATGAATTTCGGTTTGGCAATTTTTATGGCATCAGTAGGTTTAGGTGCTGGTGAGAAGGTGGTGGATGCTTTTATTTCAGCTGGTTTGCCCCTGATTCTATGTGGAATAATGATAACGATCACACCCGTGTTAGTAGCATATGCATTCGGAAGATTCATTTTGAAAATGAACCCTGCATTACTAATTGGTGCAATCACCGGTGCGATGACCAGTACACCATCATTAAGTGTAGTTACCGAAGCTTCAAAAAGTTATATTCCTGCGATTGGTTATGCAGGTACGTACACATTTGCTAATGTGTTTCTAACATTTGCAGGTACCCTGATGGTAATAATCTAGAAATTATTTTATTGATGTTTTAAATGAATCACAGAGCATGTATATCTTCATATGAACGGTATTTCTATCATTGAATTAGGTACACGCCAGGTTCTTGAACTTAGCATCATTGTTTTATGGCTGGGCATCTTCCTGACAAAAAAAATCAATTTTCTAAGTGAATTCAATATACCCGCGCCAGTGACGGGTGGCTTGATATGTAGTCTGATCGTTGCCTTATTAGATATCACTGTAGACCTCAAAGTAAGTTTTGATTTGAGTTTGCGCGATACACTATTACTGATTTTCTTTAGCACCATTGGACTTTCGGCCAATCTTCGCTTACTCATAGAAGGTGGAAAGTTATTAGTGATTATTCTGGCAGTGGCAACAATCTATCTGGTAATACAAAACACCATCGGCATTGCAGTAGCAACTTTAGTTGAAGGCCATCCCGCCTATGGTTTATTAGCGGGTAGTGTTTCTTTTGCTGGAGGGCATGGTACAGGGATTACTTATGGTGCGCTTTTTTCAGAACAATATGGACTAGACGCTACAGTAGAGATCGCAATGGCCTGTGCAACCTTTGGTTTGATCTTTGGCGGTTTAGTGGGAGGCCCGGTCGCTAAATTTTTGATAACTAAACATAATCTCAAGGGTGATGAAACCGTAGCTTCTGAAACACCTCACCCACAACATGAGAGCAATGGTAGTTTTGTCAATATGGACGTGATAATCAATGCAACATTTGTTATTGCGCTTTGCATTGGTATTGGTGAACATATTCACGGATTGTTAAAATCAAATGGCATTACCATGCCTCTCTACTTGCCTTCTCTTTTCGTTGGCATCATTATTACTAATCTTTCTGATTTATTGAAAATTAAAAGATCGGATAGATTTATAAATGCTATTGGTTTATGGAGTGATGTAAGCCTTACCTTATTTCTCTCCATGAGTTTAATGAGTATGGAGATACTTATCCTGTCGGCCGCAATCCGTCCATTATTGTTAGTGTTAATACTGCAAGTAGCGGTGATGGCATTTTTTGCCTATTTCATCGTGTTTCGTATTGCAGGAAAAGACTATGATGCGGCAGTAATTACGGCTGGTTTTGCAGGATTAGGGCTAGGTGCAACTCCTGTAGCTATGGCAAATATGCGGGCGATAACGACCAAGTATGGTGCCTCAGCTAAAGCATTTCTAATAATCCCGTTATTGGGCGCATTTTTTATAGATATAACCAATGCATTTGTTATTCAGTTTTTTATGGGGCTGCCATTCTTTCAGTAGGCGGTTGATATCAACAAGAATTATATTCCTGTTAAAAGATTTCTGTCCCCATAGAACGCAGCAATTGAGCAACGAAAAATAATATAAAACTTAAACAAGAAATGAATAAAGCACGCAAAAACCGAACCCGCTTAAATTCTCGCAGAGCTGATACTTTCATTAATTCATAACTTAATTCTGCCCTGATATCACAATGCTCAAAATCGGATAAATATGTATCTACATTTTTAATGTATTCATTTGTCACGTGGTATAAGCGTTTTACGTGACTCGATTTTTCCCCAAGTTTTGGAGCCATTTTTCGTGAGGGGTATAGCACAGCCCCAAAAAAGGTAATAGGAATCATCACTAATACTCATGCAAATATCACTAGACTTGATGTAAAAGGTGCTTTATCCGGGTTCCAAGATGCAATCGTGGTAACTATGCCGATTGCAAATATATATCCAATTCCAACGATTTGTGCTTTCGTATCAAAAGCACGTATGTTTGATTTGGCCTCATCTAGCGCACTGATAAGAAATTAAATTTGCTCAGATTTAGTATTTTGATCCTGTTGCATCACATTTTCAGCTGATTTGCCCCTGATTCTATGTGGAATAAGGGTAACGATCGCACCCGTGTTAGTAGCATACGCATTCGGAAGATTCATTTTGAAAATGAACCCTGCATTACTAATTGGTGCAATCACCGGCGCGATGACCAGTACACCATCATTAAGTGTAGTTACCGAAGCTTCAAAAAGTTATATCCCCTTATTTAATAAGTGGTTCTACGTAGTCATGATTCGCAAAAATACGAATTGTTTTCAGTATTAATTTTCACAATGATTACGGGGCAGCAGTGATACTTTATGTTAAGTGTGTCGTAGTGTATTTTTTACAACGGATATAGGATGAACAATAACAAACGAGGTTTTGTAACGATGAAATTAATAAATAAATATTTAGCTCTTATGATTTCAGCATTTATTTTATCAGGTGGTAATGCATGGGCAGCTGAGGCACCCATGATTTGTGCTGTTACGCATGCTATCTCATGTCAGAAGGGTGCAGATTGTCAATCTGGTAGCGCAGGCGATCTCAACATGCCATTGTTCTTGAAGATCAATCCTGAAAAGAATGAAATAGTGAGTAAGAAAGAAAACGGTGATAAAAAAATATCGATCATTAAGCAAACATCCAGGGATAAAGATAACCACTTTGTCATATACCAGGGTGTTGAGCAGGGTGGTGCCTGGAGTACGGTGATAGATAAAACCACAGGCAGCATGACCATTTCCATCGCTGCCGGGGAAAATGATGCCTATATTATTTACGGTGCTTGTTCTGCTTCCCTGTTGAAACCTTAAGCAGTTCGTCACCGAAACAGAGGTAAATAAGATGAAAACGATAAAAATATTTTATATGTTTGCGGGACTACTGCTCACAAGTAATGCTGTGCTTGCTGACTGTGACCCAAATGTAGTAGGTGGTGCTGCCCGAGGTGCTGCTGGTGGAGCAATAATTGGCGCAATCGCCGGTAACGCCGGGAAGGGTGCTGCAGCCGGGGCATTGTTGGGAGGTCTTCGCAGGCGACGGTAATCCTCAATTCGACAAATTGGGTTCGTATTTTTTGTTAAAGTTTA
>JAPUHH010000032.1 GCA_027297825.1 Gammaproteobacteria bacterium | reverse complement strand
CCCAAGAACCTACTGCGCTTTTATATTCTTCGAATTGAAGTGCTGCTAAACCGGCATACCATAATCCCCTTTCATGTCGTGGATTTATTTGCAATGCTTTAGTAAAAAACGACTTAGAATGTTCATCAAACTTTTGATTTGCAGCCAGCACTTGCGCTTCGCCAAATGCCACTAGCACATTAGGATTAGCGCCTTTAGTAATCTCATTTGCTTTGGCATACGCACTGACAGATTTGTCAAAACTTTCTGAGATAAGATAAGACTTCCCTAACATCAACCAGCTATCAAGATTATCAGGGTCTTGTTTAATTTTCTGCTCAAGACTTGTAATTGCTTCTTCGACTGAAGACATTTGACCTAGCTGCTGTGCTTGCATTTCTGCATCAAAACCTTCGGCCAATGAGTCTAATCCATTATCAATATTTATATATACTAGAACTGCCGTAACAGGAACGGCAAACAAAACAATCAGTGGCAGGGTCTTACTACTCTTTTTTAATACTAGCTCTTTTTGGTCCGCTAAATCATCAATTAGAGTACGTTGCAGATCGGCATTTGCTATCTCAAATTGTTCCTGATCTATCAGGTCGCGCTCTCGATCATGCTCTAGTTCTTTAAGCTTTTTTTCAAAAACCGCACGATTAATTTTCTGACGATCAAGATCAGCCTGTGGTTCTTTTGCCAACAAAGAAGGCAATATAATTATCAATGCAACGATAATTAATAGTGCGCATATGACCCAAAAACTAATCATCTGTATATTTTTCTTCTGTTTGATTTAAAATTGAATTAAGTTGAGTTTTTTCTTCATCTGTTAGCTTTACATTGCTATCTTTACTTTGTCTATTGACTACAAAATATAACAAAAGAAGAACCACGGCTAAGAGCAAGAAAGGACCGAACCAAAGAGGATAAGTTCGAGGTTTAAGTTGAGGCCTGTATAAAATAAAATCTCCATACCGATTCGCCATGAAATCAATAATTTCAGAATCTGTCGCACCTTTTTCTAACATATTTTTAACTTCGACACGTAAGTCTATCGCTAGATCTGCATTGGATTCTGCAATAGTTTGATTTTGACAAACCAAACAGCGCAATTCACCTAGTATTGAGCTATACCGTTGCTCATATTGAGGCGCCACAGTGATGGGTTCAGCCATTACTGCGCATACCAAAAAACACCCGATTAGCACAGCGCAAATATTTATTGTATTACGATGCTTCATTTTGTAGTTGTTGTATCAATGGCAAAATTATATTTTCAACATTGTCATTAGTCAGAGGGCCGATATGCTTATAACGAATAATGCCATTTTTATCGATTAAGAAAGTTTCTGGCGCACCATATACTCCCCACTCAATGCCGACACGCCCGTTCTCATCAAAAGCATTTGCAATATATGGGTTACCATAATTTATTAAATATTGTTTAGCCTCAGCAGCAATATCTTTGTAGTTCAATCCATAAATAGGAGCTACTTTTCGATCAGCCAGATCAAGCAAAATGGGATGCTCTTGGTGACACGCATAACACCAGGTTGCCCAAACATTTAATAAAGAAACTTTTCCTTGGAACTCATCTTGAGTGAAGATGCGTGAACCCTCTAAACGTGGCAATGAAAATTGTGGCGTTGATTTGCCAATAAGGGGGGATGAAACTTCACTAGGGTCTTTGTATAAGCCAACAAATAAAAACCCAACTAATACAAAAAATAGTACTACTGGCAATAGATACTTAAGCATATATTTTACTATGAAGTTACAGCGAGCCGCTGCTTTCGACTAGAAGGTACTGCAGACTGCTTCTCTCGTTTTAATTTAAGCCGATAACGACGATCGAATGCCGCCAGCAAGCCACCAAAGGCCATGAGTAAAGCACCCATCCAAATCCACTGTATAAATGGCTTATAGTAAAGACGCATGCCCCAGGCGTTACCATCAATCTCTTCGCCTAAAGCTACATAAACATCACGCAAAAATCCGGTATCGATGCCTGCTTCTGTCATCGGACTTTTTTGTACTAAGTAAGTACGCTTTTCCGGCAATAATTTTGCTACAAGTCTGTCATTTTTATATACATTGACGGTTGCTTGTTTTGACGAATAATTAGGCCCTTGTATATCCTCAACGCCACCTAGCTCAAACATATAGCCTGCCATTTCTATTTTCTGACCGACCTGCATGGGAATTTCTTTTACTTGCTCAAAGGCACTAACAAAAGTAACACCAACCACAAAAATACCGATGCCAAAATGCGCGATGGACATCCCGTAAGTCGCACGAGGGATTTTTTTGAGATGTTGTAATATATTTGCACCAGAATCAGTGCGCGAAGTATTTTTGAACAAATAGTAGATGGCCGCAGCCATTGACCAGCCTCCAAGACTGATGCCAATCGCAACCAATATTGAAGTTTTTCCTGCAACGATATATGGAAATGCAATACCAATCACTAATCCTACAATCGCAATCTTACTTAATTTCTTAAATACATCTTTCATTGTTGCTTTTTTCCAACGCATGAAAGGGCCAACACCAATAACTAATAATAGTGGCAACATTAATACCGAAAACACCAAGTCAAAGTAAGGCTTACCCACTGACAATGATGGCATGTCAAATGCATCTATAAATAATGGGTACAAAGTACCAAATAATATAGTAAACATTACTACCAAAAGAAGAACATTATTGAGTAGCAAAGCAGTCTCACGAGAGAATAGATCAAAATGGCCAATTGATTTGATATAAGGTGCGCGTAACGCAAACAACAGCAATGAACCGCCAATTACTATTGCTAAAAATATCAGAATATAAAGACCTCTAGCAGGATCCGTAGCAAAGGCATGCACAGAAACCAAAATACCTGAGCGCACTAAGAATGTACCTAATAGGCTCAATGAAAAAGCCAGTATGGCTAGCAACACAGTCCAGCTTTTAAAGCTAGCTCTTTTCTCGGTAACGGCTAGCGAATGAATAAGTGCCGTGCCTACTAGCCACGGCATAAACGATGCATTTTCAACTGGATCCCAAAACCACCAGCCTCCCCAGCCTAATTCATGATAGGCCCACCAACTGCCTAACGTAATACCAATAGTTAAGAATACCCAAGCAAATGTCGCCCAGGGTCGCGACCAACGCGCCCATGCAGAATCAAGCTTGCCGCCAAGTAAAGCTGCAATGGCAAAAGCAAAGGCGACAGAAAAACCCACATAGCCCATGTATAACATTGGCGGATGAATCACTAGACCGGGGTCCTGCAAGAGAGGGTTCAGATCCTTGCCCTCTAGTGGCATAGGGAAGATACGTTCGAAAGGATTAGAGGTCAGCAGCATAAACAATAGAAAGCCAATACTTACAAAACCCATCACAGCTAATACTCGCGCCACCATATCATTGGGCAAACTACGGCTAAATATTGTGACGGCAAACGTCCAACCACTGAGCATTAACGACCAAAGTAGCAGTGAACCCTCATGCGCACCCCAGATTGCGGATATTTTATATTGTAGGGGTAATGCAGAATTTGAATTATTAGCGACATAAAAAACGGAAAAATCATTCTTAACAAAGCTATAAGCCAGACAAATAAACGCAATAATTATAAATAAAAACTGACCGCGTGCTGCAGGTTTTGCAACCGCCATCCATTGGCTGGTATTTGTCTGCGCGCCCAATAATGGAACAATGGTTTGTACCAGTGCCAAGCAAAGCGCAATGATTAAAGCAAAATGACCAATCTCAGGAATCATACTAATAAGAACTTTTAGGAATACTATCTGGGTGAGGCGCACCAGATCCTTTTAGCGCAGCCGCAACTTCTGGTGGCATGTAATTTTCATCATGCTTAGCCAATACTTCCTGCGCGACAAAAACTCCTGCATCGTTTAGCTTGCCTTGCGCAACAATACCCTGGCGTTCGCGATACAAATCTGGCAGCAAGCCTGTAAAGCGAACTTCGACAGTATCCATCGTATCGGTAAGATTAAACTCAGTGGTTAAACCATCGTTGCCTTTTACTACACTACCTTCTACTACAAGTCCGCCAATTCTAAATAGCTTATCCGTTGCAACTTCTCCTGAATTAACTTCTGAAGGAGTATGGAACAACATAATATTTTGCCTCATTGCATATAGGCCTAATGCTGCAGCACAACTGAAGCCAACTAAAAGTATGACGATAAAAATCAAACGTTGTTTTCTTTTCGTACGCATCCTTTACTTTTACTCCTCAAAACTATCTTCTATTTCTTTGAATAACTTTCCCTTGCGTCTGCTCGCAATCACTAAACTCAATATTAAACCGAACGCAGTGATGCCATACGATCCCCAGACGAAAAACCCTTTACCACCCATATAGAAAAATTCTTGCATTGTTAACTCGCTAAAATTAGTTTTTTGACCCAATTAGTAGAGCGTTCACGAGATATAATCTCGTTTCGCACACGAATAAATAACAACCACCCAAAATAGACTTTAAAGGCTATAGCCATAATTAACAGTGGAATTAGCATACTTGGGTGCATAGATGGTGACTCCGACACTAGCTCCATATTGGGTTGATGTAATGAATTCCACCAAGTAACAGAATAATGAATAATTGGAATATTAATTATACCTACAATCGCTAAAACGCTTGCTGCTCTAGCTGCAATACGCGGATCTTCTATAGCTGAATGGATCGAAATAACGCCTAAATACAAAAATAGTAAAATGAGCTCCGAGGTAAGCCTTGCATCCCATTGCCAATACGTGCCCCATGTTGGCTTGCCCCACAACATTCCTGTAATTAGCGCTAATGCTGTAAACACAGCACCTATAACTGCACACTCGGATACTACAATTTCCGAAATCTTCGTCTTCCATACCAAAGCAATAAACCCCGCTACCGCCATTACCATATAAATAAACATCGACATCCAGGCAGCCGGCACGTGGATAAATATTATCCTGTAGGATTCGCCTTGTTGATAATCAGTAGGTGCTATGACCAGTCCCCAATACACCCCCAGTGCTGTGAGTAAAATCGTGATTCCCCCTAGCCACGGAATCCATTTTCCGGACCATTCGTAGTAATACTTGGGTGAAGATAGTTTATGAAAAAAAGACCACATAGTTAACTCATACTTATTTTTAAAGAAGCGCTGATTGCTAACGGCGCAAGAATTAATGCCAGGATCAAGCCCACTCCTAGCATCGCCAAATGGCCAGAAGTAGCAAGTCCATCAATCGAGGCGCTCACGGCACCTGATGCAAAAATTAAAACCGGAATATAAAGCGGCAATACAAGCAACCACAATAGTACACCACCCCCACGCAAACCTGCGGTAAGCGCTACTCCAATCGCACCAATTAGGCTGAGTATCGGCGTGCCAAGCAATATCGTGATGAATAATGTGGGTATTGCTTGATTGGGTATAAATAAGAGTAACGCCATCACTGGGATCACGATAAGCATAGGCAAGCCTGTAATTAGCCAATGAGCAACGACTTTGCCAAATATTAACACCATAGGTGGATGTTGGCTTAAATAGAGTTGTTCAATACTACCATCATCAAAATCTTGGCGAAAAATGCTCTCCATAGAAATCAACGCTGCCAATAATGCCGCTACCCACACCACACCAGGTGCTAGTTGACTGAGAAAGTTTTTGTCTGGGCTGACGCCTAATGGAAACAGGGTTACGACAATTGCATAAAACAAAATTGGATTCATTAATTCCGCACGACGCCGAAATGCCACCAGCAGATCACGTTGAATAATTGTTAAAAGCGCTTTAAACATCGCTATGAAAGACAGATTCTTATAACCAGGTGGGTTGCAACTTTTAATTCCCGGTGCGTAGCTACAATTAGCATGCCGTTTTGATCTAGGTGTTTTTTTAAAACCATTTCAAATTCTGTTACAAAATCTTTATCTAGCGCCGTAAGCGGCTCATCTAAAATCCAAATCATTCTATCTTCTAGCTGCAATCTCGCAAGTGCAACACGGCGCTTTTGGCCAGCCGAAAGCTTACGAGCTAATACATTTCTCTGCTTAAATAAGCCAACAGTACGAATAATTTCTTTGATTTCAGACTCTTTTCTATTTGTGCCAACTAAACGTTGTGCAAAGATTAAGTTCTCGAGCACGGTCAGATCGAGTTTCACTCCTGATTGGTGTCCGATATAAGATATCTGCTGCTGATAATCCTCATGTTTCTCTATAGGTTCATCACACCAAGTGATGTTTCCAGTAGCGGGCTGATTAAAGCCACACAAAATCCTAAGTAGGCTAGTTTTGCCACTGCCATTACTGCCTTCAACAACGAGGGCTTCACCCGATTGGACTGAGAAATCTAAACCAGAAAATAATTCCGAATTTCCTTTCACACACTTAAGGTCATTTGCCTTGAGTACGCTTACCTCCTGTGTGCGCATAGCTTTTGGTCAGTTTTGAAAAATTGGTAGGCTAAGATGGTTAACTTATTAATTACATCGAGATCTTAACACGCGGTTACATTGATGCGACAAGCCAATAGCCTATGCCGATAGCTAGTTAACCCGCCTAGATGAGAATGGCTCTCAACCAATCAAATCTCGTTGAAGCCGCCGTCTTTTTATTCGCCCAAGCATTCGATAGGGCTAGCGGGCTCTCAAGCATTTTAGGCAGCACTTATAAAAGGATTTCTGTATTTCTCAGGCACAATGAGTAGAATGTTGTGCTTTTTATCTACCAATGAAATTCGTATACGACGATTGAATAATCACTAATCCTTACTCTACTGCATGAACATCTTCAATCCGCCCCTGCCAAGCAAAAGCCACACTCATATTACTTGGGGTCGCACCTACGGTTGCAGCAAGGGCCTGGCACTTGCGAAAGCCATCGAGCAATTTACCGGCTTAACGCTAATTATTACTCCTGATATGCAAGTCGCTCATACGCTGGAAAGTGAGCTTAGGTTTTTTTGTACCCACTCAACTAATATTTATTTATTCCCCGATTCAGAAACGCTTGCTTATGATGTGTTCTCTCCACATGAAGATATTATTTCCGATCGCTTACTAACACTTTGCTCTTTACCAAACACCGATCATGGCGCATTGATTGTTTCTGCAAGTTCCATCCTTGCAAAATTAGCACCCAAATCATTCATTCTGGGACAAACACTTAATCTTGCAGTCAATGACAAAATAGATCTAGAAACTTTCAAACATACCCTAGTCAAAGCAGGTTATCGATACGTTTCACAAGTGATGTCGCATGGTGAGTTCGCAGTGCGCGGTTCCATCATTGATCTTTATCCTATGGGCTGTCGCTTGCCTTTTCGAAATGATTTATTCGACAATGAAATTGAAACCATTCGCACTTTCAATCCTGAGAATCAAGTTTCTACTAGCAAAGTTGAAAAATTACAGATTTTACCTGCAAGAGAGTTCCCAACTGACGAAAATTCTGTAAAACGCTTTAGACAAAACTACAGAATTCAATTTGAAGGCGACCCAAACAATAGCGTTATTTATCGAGGCGTCAGCAACAATAATTTACCCTCAGGTATTGAATATTATTTGCCTTTATTTTGCGAAGATACCAGCACCTTTTTTGACTACATTCCTGAGAACAGTCAACTAGTATTAATTGAAGATATTGTTGATACCGCAAATGACTTTGAGAACGATGTATTTTACAGATACGAGCAACGCAAATATGATCTAGAAAGACCACCATTACATCCAAAACAGCTATGGCTTTCAACGGAGTTTTTTGAAAAGAATATATTCAAATTCAAAACCATTCTGTTGCAACAATATGAATTGGAAAATTTAGCTCGTGATCAATACAATTTTGACACACAGTCGCTACCCAATCTCGCTGTTAATTTGCGAGTTAAAGACCCTGCTACTGAATTGATACGTTTTATTGAAAACAATGATTACAAAATATTATTTTTAGCAGAGTCTCCTGGCCGCAGAGAATACTTACTCGATGTTCTAATAGGCTTTGGCATAAACCCGATCACAGTCGATAGCTGGCATGAATTTTTAGATCAAGAGCTTCCTCTTGCGATCACTATAAGCCCACTAGACGAAGGTCTACTGTTACAAGAGAACAAAATCGCGATTGTCACAGAGAGCAATTTGTTTGGAGCTAAAGCCAAACAGAAAAGACAACGCCGAAGACAGATACGTGATGCCGAATCGCTGATTAAAAATCTTTCCGACTTGAGCGAAGGTTCCCCTGTAGTGCACGAAGACCACGGCGTGGGCCGTTTTAAGGGCCTAAAAACCCTGAGCCTTAGCGGTTCAGATACCGAATTTCTCACGCTAGAATATGCCGACGGTGACATATTATATGTACCCGTATCATCGCTCCATCTTGTCAGCCGCTACACCGGCGCATCTGAAGATAACGCGCCCCTGCATCGCTTAGGTAGTGAAGTATGGAAAAACATCAAAAGACGAGCTGCGGAACGGGCTCGCGATGTTGCAGTAGAGTTATTAGATATTTATTCACGCCGTGAGGCCAAGCAAGGGTATAAGTACAAAATTGATCCAAATGAACTGAACTCTTTTTGTGCTAGCTTCCCCTATGAAGAAACTCCAGATCAACAAAAAGCCATTGATGACATGGTTGCCGATATGGAATCAAAACGTCCGATGGACCGCGTAGTATGTGGCGATGTTGGTTTTGGTAAAACCGAGGTGGCAATGCGTGCCGCCTTTGTAGCTGCATTTGCGGGCAAACAGGTAGCCGTATTGGTGCCTACCACGTTACTTGCTTCGCAACATTTTCAAACTTTTAGCGATCGGTTCGCAGATTGGCCTCTACGCATTGAATACATCTCCCGTTTTCTTTCTGTAAAGAATCAAAAAATTGTTTTAGCGGGCATGGAAGAGGGTAATGTGGATATTGTTATCGGCACGCATAAGCTTCTCAGCTCGGACATAAAATTTAAAAATCTTGGTTTAATCATTGTTGACGAAGAACAACGTTTTGGCGTGCGTCAAAAGGAAGTGTTGAAAAAAATGCGCACGGAAGTTGACATCCTTACTTTAACCGCCACCCCTATTCCTAGAACGTTAAATATGTCCTTAAGCGGTTTGCGAGATCTTTCCATTATTGCCACTCCGCCCAATCAACGTCTTGCAATTAAAACATTTGTAGGCATTTGGAATAATCACATGATCCAAGAAGCCTGCATGCGTGAACTGAAACGCGGCGGGCAAGTATTTTTCTTGCACAACGAAGTCAAAACAATTGATAAAGTTGCCAAAGATATACAACAATTATTACCTGACGCATCGATTAAAGTTGCACACGGGCAAATGCCGGTGCGAAACTTAGAGCAGGTTATGCTCGATTTTTATCACCA
>JAPUHH010000031.1 GCA_027297825.1 Gammaproteobacteria bacterium | reverse complement strand
CTAATGCACATCACCATACTTGCTTTATGAGTAATGAAGTTCTTGGCGGTGGGCGTGATATATCTACCATTAAATTTGGGTACGATAAGCTTGCCGATCACGGCATTAAACTCGTCCAAGATAAAGCTACTGCCATTGATGCAGAAACACATAAAGTGACCACTGCAGGTGGTACTACGCTTGAGTATGATCGTTTAGTGATGTCGCCAGGCATCGCCTTTAAATGGGGAGCCATTGAGAGCTATGACGAGGCCGCTGCTGAAGTTATGCCGCACGCATGGATTGCTGGAGCCCAAACCGCATTATTAAGGAATCAATTAGAAGCGATGGATGATGGCGGCTTGGTAGTCTTAACGTCACCAGGAAATCCTTTTCGTTGTCCTCCAGGACCCTATGAACGTGCAGCTCAAATTGCGCATTACCTAAAAAACCATAAACCAAAATCAAAGATACTAATTCTGGATGCCAAAGATAAATTTTCTAAACAAGGTTTATTTATGCAAGGCTTTAAAGATGTCTATGGCGATATGATCGAATGGGTGCCGGGAGCCGATACGGGTGGCGGAGTTAAAAAAGTAAATATTAAAGATATGACCATCAGCACCGATTTTGATGATTATAAAGTCGACGTAGCTAATATCATTCCGCCACAAAAGGCAGCGCAAGTTACACATGATGCAGGTCTTACCGATGACTCCGGTTGGTGCCCTGTCGATCTTGGAACATTTGAATCTAAGAAACACAAAGATATTCATGTCATAGGTGACGCGAGTATTGCGACAGGCCTGCCGAAGTCGGGTTATGCCGCAGGCACTGAAGCTAAAGTCTGTGCTGCCGCAGTTGTGAGTTTACTTAATGGTAAAGAGCCAGGTACTACTTCTTATGCAAATGCTTGTTACAGTCTCATTGCTCCCGATTACGGAATTTCAGTAGTAGCTGTATACAAACTTGCTGACGATCGTTCGAAAATCGAGAAGCTTGGCGGAGGACTCACGCCTATGGATGCATCTGCTGAAACACGCAAACGGGAAGTGCAATATGCATACAGTTGGTTTAACAATATGGCTGCAGAAATGTTTGGATAATAATCTCGATTTTTATATGTTACTGAAAGTTATTTTTATTGTGCTAAAAAAAGGGACTTGCTAGTTTATCTTTCTGGGTCCCTTTTTATAGTCAACTAAGTTTAAAGCTTATAGTTTTTGCTTAATAGTAAACGCACCGCGAATCTCACCTACTTTGTACCCTGTCGCTTGATCATCTGGATACAATAATTTTAGTTTTTGCTGTATCGGCATTGCTAGTGACTCACCATGACAGATTAAGCACACATCTGCGGTAGGAATTGCTTTCATATAGCGAAACCACTTACCTGCTTCGTCTTTTATTATTTCGTAGGCCTCTAAATTCTTAATATTGGCCCCAAAGTTTTGTTGTTGTACAAATGAAAGAAGAATCTTTCGTTCCCAATCATCAGGCGCATTAGATGGATTGCGAATTTTGAGTGAGGTACGGCCAACATGAGATTCAAAACTTTTTGATAGTTCAGAAGAAATGTTTACCGCTTCCAAGTTACACACGCTAATGGCCTCAGCAGGGCCACCTGATTGTAGGCTGCTTTTAAGTTTACTTTTTAAACTACTTGCAAGTTGCTGGGCTGCGTCACGACTGGTTGTCAGTTGCTGTTCTATATTTTGTGTGCAAGCAGTAGCTGTAAGAGCCAAGCAGATTATAAGTGCTTTAGTCAAATGAATAGACAGATATCAGACTTTTGCGCAACAGGTAGAAATGAAGCCGCCCCGACCCAATCTGAAACATCATCAACAAACTCATCTTTGTTGTAGCCAAATAGATCTACTGTCATTTGGCAAGCAATAAGTTTTACGCCAGCCTCAATGCTTAATTCACGTAATTCCTCAATACTAGCGACGCCTTTATTTTTCATGGTCTTGCTCATCATCGAGGTCGCAAATTTTTCAAACCCCGGGATGTTGCTACTTAGTGCATTGGGTATGTTCCATTTCACATTTCTAAACCACTCTGGCCCAAATGGCATTTTCATTGGCATTGCAGGATTGCCTAATGGAGAAATCTCTAAATCGAGATCTTTTTTCAATAAACTTAAACCATAAAAAGTAAAAAATACTGAGACTTCCCACCCGAGTGCCGCTGCTGTTGAGGCAAGAATAAAAGGAGGGTACGCCATATCCATCGTGCCCTTAGTAGCAATCAGTGCTAATTGCGGAATTTTAGCTTCTTCACGTTCGCGTAGCTTCTTCTCAAGCCTCTCATCAAACCAACGGTCCAACGTATCTAGATCATATTTTTCAAGCGTTTGGGTTTCGGACGTATTTGGCATTTCAATCTCTCATAAGGTGATAGTGCTTTTTTGAACAAATAGTAAATTCTCGATTTACTGATCGCAGTGTTTAGACTGTAGCAAAGTTATTAAAAAATTAGCTTCTTCCTTTTAGGATAGACCACTAAAATTTTAATCTTTGTATCTGTTATATTGGATTTTATCTTGAGTAATATTTATATATATCATGGTGTTAAAGTTTGTTTATTTGGTAGTTTATGATAATGAAACTTCATGATGGCAGGTTTAAATTTATCTAGAGGAAGCTGTGCGCTGCAAATGCATTTGTCCATGGCAACTCATTGCTAATTGCAGTATGAATTTGACGACCCACTATAAGCTATTTACTACCTCTCATCAGAAGATTAGTATCCCAGCTACTAATAAAACTCTATGTTTAATGAGTGAGTTAGGCTTAAGAATTCAGGTAGAGACAAAAAGAGTTTGGTTCGGTGGGAAGCTTTTATGGCGTCCCCAAGGGGATTCGAACCCCTGTTGCCGCCGTGAAAGGGCAGTGTCCTAGGCCTCTAGACGATGGGGACTAATGCGTACAAATTTCTCCCTATTGAAAAATTCTTTCTCAACAGAGGCGGCGAAAGTTACGCTAACCATGCTTTTGCTGTCAAGTAGATATGAACATTATTGTTCTCAAATTTGACTCTTAGACAATAAAGACGAATTCGATTAATTAAAATGTATGGATACAGCAGCGACTTTAAATAAGCTATGGTCCAAGATAGAGATGAAATTGCCGCGTTTGGTAAATATCGCGCTAATCATTTTAATCGCCTTCACCCTGGGCAAACTAGTATGGGGTCTATTTGATTCAGGTATAGAAGCACCCGCCGTTTTTCCCTCTGTGGTGTCAGCGAATGCCATTAAACCTCAACCACGGCAGCAATTTGACCGTAAAGTTGCACAATTGCATGTAATGGGCAAAGCCGCGCCGGCTGGCGCAAAAAAAGTAGAAAATGCACCGGATACGACACTTAATCTGAAGTTACTGGGTGTTCTGGCGGGCGACAACGAATATTGTTATGCCATTATTTCGAGTGGCGGTACTAAAATTAAACACTACGCACTAGGAGACGATATACCTGGAGGCGCTACACTACACGCTGTATATCCAGATCGCGTGATATTAGAGCGAGATATACGTATGGAGACGTTACGTCTACCTAAATCACAAGCCGCAGGATTTGGCAAAAAATTGACTAAACCTACTTCCCAGCCACAAGCTTCTGCACAAGCAGATAGTTTTGATTCTTTGGAGCAATTTCGTCAGGAGATCATGAAAAATCCACTCAGGCTGACAGAATTTATTAATGCCACACTAGAAAAAGACTCTGAAACTGGTGAATACATAGGTTACAAGCTTTCTCCTAGCAAAAATCCAGACATGTTTTATCAATTCGGCTTTCAGCCCGGTGATATCGTCACGAACATCAATGGCGTGCCACTGGATCATCCTGATAAAGGTCCTAAGGCCATACAGACGCTTGTGAATGCTACAGAGATCACCATAGTGGTACTGCGTGAAGGCACCGAAATCACATTATTTCAGGATTTAAGCCAATAGCCGTTAGTCTATGAATCATCCTCACAGAGATGTAACTCTAAGTGTAATAAGGAAATTGCGTATATAAAATACAATGTTATATCTGCATAAACTACTCTAGGTATTGAGTTAAAATACTTATTATTGTACTTTGCACAAACACTATAACTAGATGAATAATAAATTAATAATATCTCAATTTTTTAAGAGGTTATGCGTAATTTCAGCATGCTTCCTACTTTACTCCGTGTCTTTTGCGGAAACGGGTGTGACGCTAAATCTAAAAGATGCCGATATCCGTTCATTCATCGAAACGGTGGCCGAAGCTACTGAACGTAACTTTGTAGTGGACCCGCGTGTGAAAGCAAAAGTGACTGTAATATCCGCCCGTCCAATGAATCGTGAAGAGGTCTATCAAGTATTCCTATCTGTTTTACAAGTACATGGTTATGCGGCGGTTCAAGTTGGCCAGATCATTAAAATTTTACCTGATGTAAATGCCAAACAAGGCCCTGTTGCTACTGCAGGCGAACGATCGCAAGGTACTGGAGATGAATTGGTAACACGTGTCGTGCATATTAAACATGTTCCTGCTGCACAGATGGTTCCTATTCTACGTCCGCTGGTGCCACAACAAGGACATTTAGCCGCTTACCCAAATAGCAATGTGCTGATAATTTCAGACCGTGCCGCCAATATTCAACGCTTAATATCAATTATTGATCGCATAGATCGGCCAGATAGCCAAGAGATTGAAATCGTGCCTTTGCAACATGCCTCGGCAACGGAAGTGGTACGGATTGTCAACAACCTCACTCGCCAAGGTGCCCAGGGCGGACAAGTGCCCGGGTCAACCACCTTAGCCGCGGATCAACGTTCAAATAGCATTTTATTATCGGGAGACAGTGCAGCGCGATTGCGAATTCGCGGTTTGATTGCTCATTTGGATACACCGCTTGAAGGAGGCGGTAATTCACAAGTGATATTTTTAAAATATGCAAAAGCCTCAGAATTGGCTCCTATTCTGCAAGGTATTAGTCAGTTTGAAGCCAGAGAAGCTCAACAAGGAGGCACTGCTGCAACTTCATCTACAGGCTCTAATGAGGTCAATATCCAAGCTGATGATACTAATAATGCACTTATCATTACAGCATCTCCTGCAAAATATGAAAGCCTGCGCCGCATTATCTATCAACTCGATGTGCGTCGTGCACAAGTATTAGTCGAAGCAATCATTGCAGAAGTTTCTACCGGGCTGTCAAAGGAATTAGGTGTGCAATTTGCTTACTTGCCAACTGAGAGATCTTCTGGGACAACTCCTGCTGTAGGGGCATTGTTCCCAAATACTGGCGCGAATCTACCCGCCTTATTTGCAGATAGTGTTTCCGATACGCTAGGTGCAGTAAGCAGTGGCTTTTTTGCAGGTGCCGTTAAGCTAAGTGGTAAGGATCGTTTTGCAGCACTGTTGCGTGCATTAGAAGGTGATGTAGCAACAAACATCTTATCCACGCCTACTCTAGTCACTTTGGATAACGAAGAAGCAGAAATTGTAGTTGCACAAAATGTACCTTTTATTACTGGACAGTATACGAATATAGCCGGCACCGATACAACAGTTAATCCTTTTCAAACTATTGAACGTCAAGATGTTGGCCTTACGTTAAGAATTACACCACAGATTAATGAAGGCGATAGTGTTAAGTTGGATGTTGAGCAAGAAGTATCTTCTTTGTCTCCATCACCTGTCGCAACGGACTTAATTACAAATAAGCGTTCCATCAAAACCACTGTGATGGTAAGAGACCAGCAAACCATCGTACTCGGTGGCTTGATAGAAGATACTTTCCGCGACAATGTGCAGAAAGTTCCTATACTTGGCGACATACCTTTGTTGGGACACTTATTTAAATCCACTACAACGACAAAAGATAAACAAAATTTGATGGTTTTCATCCGCCCGGTAATTATTCGTGATGATGCAACAACAGACATTGTCACTAATGCGAAGTATACTTATTTAAGAGCCAGACAAATAGACGCTAGTCTTGATGATCGGGGTTTAATCAAAAAAGGTGCCGTGATATTACCAGATTTAGATGAACTCGTAACTCAAATTCCTGGAGGGAGCTCAATCAGCTCTTCTCCTGTCTCTGTCGATCAGCTATTGCAACAAACACCGGCTGTTGAAAGCACCCCTATCGAAGCCGCACAAGATATTCAACTCGAAGAACTTCAGCCAGAGAATGTTTCCATTCCTGTTGATTCTGATGTAATTATTGTTGAATAATAAGGTGGAGTGAATATAAATGGAAGGTCAAAAAGCGCAACCATCTTTAGCACCTCGCGAAGTTCGCAGGCCACCATTTAGTTTTGCTAAACGCCATGGCATTTTAATTGGCAATGAAATTAATGGACGTGTGATGATTTTTCAACGTCCTGATGTTAAACCACCGTCCCTTGCGGAAGCGCGTCGGTTTGTAGGTAAGCCATTAAATATTCGCACCTTGTCTGACGAAGAGTTCGATGAATTGCTTACACATCTTTATGATGATAGCGCTATCGGTGCATTAGCGTTAATGGAAGGCTTCGAAGACGATCTAGATTTAGCCAGCTTAGCAGAAGCATTACCTGAAACTCAGGATTTAATGGATGCCGATGATGATGCGCCTATCATTCGACTAATTAACGCATTATTAACTCAAGCCGTTAAAGAAAATGCCTCGGATATTCATATTGAAACATTTGAAGCACGCTTATCGGTACGATTACGTGTTGATGGAGTGTTGCGCGAAGTTTTACAGCCGCCACGAAATCTTGGAACCTTGGTGGTTTCGCGAATTAAAGTGATGGCGCAGTTAGACATTGCTGAAAAACGCTTACCTCAAGACGGTCGCATATCTTTGCGAATTGCGGGTCGACCCGTTGATGTGCGTGTATCTACCCTACCCTCTGGACACGGTGAACGTGTCGTATTGCGTTTGTTAGATAAAACCGCAGGCCGCCTCGACTTAGAACATTTAGGACTGCAGGCTGATGTTCACAATAAAATTAAACAGGCGATTAAAAAACCACACGGCATTGTACTAGTTACTGGGCCTACCGGTTCTGGTAAAACCACAACTTTGTATGCGGCGTTAAGTGAGATTAATGATAAAAAACGTAATATCCTCACTATTGAAGACCCGATTGAATATTTCATCGATGGCATTGGGCAAACCCAAGTAAATCAAAAAGTGGATATGACTTTTGCACGCGGGTTACGCGCTATTTTACGTCAAGATCCAGATGTGGTGATGGTGGGTGAAATCCGAGATTTAGAGACCGCGCAAATTGCGGTGCAAGCTAGTTTAACGGGTCATATGGTGTTTTCTACTTTGCATACCAATACTGCTGTAGGCGCGATAACACGAATGCGTGATATGGGTGTAGAGCCATTTTTGCTTGCATCTAGTTTAGTGGCTGTATTGGCACAACGTTTAGTTCGAGTGTTGTGTGTTGAATGCAAAGTTTCACATCCGGCAAGTTCCGTCGAATATGAGCAACTTAATTCGGCGCAAACCGGAAAATCTATGAGTGTCGCACCTATAATTTATTCGCCTGGTTCATGCAACGCATGTAATGGCTCTGGTTATTCAGGACGTTCAGGTATTTATGAAATGGTGGCCATTGATGAAAAGATGCGCAGCATGATTCATGATATTGGATCTGAACAAGACATAGAGCAATATGCACACCAGCAAACCTCTAGCATTCGTCAAGATGGTATGCGCTTAGTGCTTGAGGGAATGACTACACTTGAAGAAGTGTTGCGTGTAACGAAAGAAGATATTGTTATTTAAAAGTGCTGACACTTTTGTAAGAATCACCATGCCTGCCTTTGAATATACCGCTCTAGACAATCATGGCCGTGAGAAACGCGGTGTTATTGAAGGGGATAGCCCTCGTTCTGCACGCCAACAATTGCGTGATAAAGGATTTGACCCGCTTGCTATTAACCAAGTAAAGGAACGCCAAGAGAAAAGATCTATAAGTGGAATATTTTCGCGCGGAATTAGCTCAGCAGATCTAGCTTTGTTTACCCGCCAACTTGCCACCCTTGTACAATCTGGCATACCTCTAGAGGAAGCCATACGCACGATTGGGAAACATACGGAAAAACCACGTGTCAAACGAATTATCCTGGGGGTGCGTTCGCGGGTAACAGAAGGTTATTCGTTAGAGAAGGCATTGGGTGAGTTTCCGTCTGCGTTTCCAGAAATGTATCGTGCAACAATTGCAGCAGGTGAAAAATCCGGTCATCTTGATGCCGTGTTAGAACGCTTAGCAGATTACACTGAAACTCGACAAGAAACTCAGCAAAGTGTTATTGGCGCTTTATTTTATCCAATAGTACTTTTAATCATTGCAATCTCAGTTGTTATATTGCTGGTTACACTTGTTGTGCCAAAAGTTGTAAATGTATTTACCGATATTGGCCAAGAGCTACCTCTGCCGACTAAGATTTTGATTGCCAGCAGCGACTTTTTGCTTTCTTATGGAATATTTATCTTAATCGCTATTATTGCTGCAACTATCTTATTTCAACGTTCCATGCGCAAGGAAGCATTTCGTGCCAAAGTGCAGCAATTTTATTTAAGGCTACCAATAGTTGGCCGACTAACACGAGGGCTCAATACTGCGCGTTTTGCGCGTACACTTAGCATCATGACTGCATCCGGTGTGCCGGTACTCGATTCGTTACGCATTGCAGCGGAAGTTATTATAAACCGTCCAATGCGACAGGCTGTACAAGAAGCCGCGGTAAGCGTCAGCGAAGGTGCGAATATTCATAGCTCGCTAGAGCGCTCAGGCCATTTTCCACCAATGACGCTGCATTTAATTGCCAGTGGTGAACAAAGCGGTAACTTAGAAGATATGTTGGAACGCGCAGCGTCGCAGCAAGAACGAGAATTGAATACCATTATCAACACTACGCTTAAACTACTGGAGCCCATAATTATTGTTTTTATGGGAGTGTTTGTACTCGCAATTGTGATGGCGATATTGATGCCAATTTTCGATTTGAATCAGTTAGTTGGCCAATAAGGATCTTGTATCGGTGATTTAATATACTTTAGGTAAATACTATAAATTATTGATTAATAAACAGTTAATATAGTAGCTCGCAGCAGATGCCTGCTCTGCTCTATTATCATTCTCATTCAGTCGGTCTGTGTAAAACGACCAATAAAGACGATCTACGGTCTGCAAGTAAGTTAGTTCTTGTTACAATCCTAAAGTATTTACCTTTTATTATCAGCGAGTTAACAATTGAGAGAAATAAAAATGTCAAGAGCTACTGCTTCGCACTTTCAACGCGGCTTTACTTTAATCGAAATCGTTGTCGTCGTCGTCATCATTGGTCTATTAGCCGCCATGGTTGCACCCAAAGTGATGCAACGTACTGACGACGCAAAACTGGTGCGAGTTGCAAACGATATACGCGCAACAGAAGCTTCACTAAATCTTTATAAATTAGATAATTTCAATTACCCCACTACCGAACAAGGTTTGCAAGCATTGGTGACCAAGCCATCTGGCAGTCCTGAGGCTAAAAATTGGAAGCAAGGCGGCTACCTTCGTAACGTTCCAAAAGATCCTTGGGGTAACGAATACAAATATGCCTACCCTGGTTCATCAGGGGGTTCATTCGACTTGTACTCATTTGGCGCAGATGGCAAATCCGGTGGCGAAGACATGAGTAAAGATCTATCGATTGCTGATTTGAATTAATGATGCGTGCTACTAAGCAACAAGGGTTCACATTAATAGAGTTGCTTGTGGTTATTTTTATTATTGGTGTTGTGGTATCGGCGATGACGATCTCGCTTGGGGACAATCAAGCTGAAAGGATGAAGCACAAAACAAAACAGTTAGTAGCATTGATTGATCTAGCTAAAGAACAAGCGATTTTTAGTTCTGAAGAACTTGGAATGGTGTTCTCTAAACATGCGTATTCTTTTTATCGCTTGAATTCTGATAATCATGATCAAGATTCATGGCAGCAGATCACAGATGATCAACTCCTCAGCGAACGTACTCTTCCAGATGGATTAGAATACGAACTATTCCTTGAAGGTATTAAAGTCACCTATTCCAATAAAGAAAAAGTAACCCCACAAGTTTATATTCTATCCGATGGAACTATTACGCCATTTCGCATCAATATTACGGACAAGATTGATCATAATCACAGTTTAAAAGTAGCAGAGAATGGCAAATTCGAATTATCTGTAAGCAATTAAGCTCATGCGATCACCTGTGCACATACCTGCCAAGCATTTAGGATTTACGCTTGTAGAAGTAATGGTAGCCCTTACTATAATTGCAATCGGTTTGGCAGCCGTGATTAGTACCGTTGCCTCCACTACGATTAATTCAGCTTATTTACGTGATAAGACCTTCGCGCATTGGGTCGCACAAAATCAGCTAGCGGAAGTTGAGCTAACAGATGTAAAACCAAAATTAGGTTTTACGGATGGCCATGAAAAACTCGCGGGGATAACGTGGTATTGGACCAGCAAAGTAGATAAAACAGAAGATCCCGATACCAGTCGTGTAGAAATAACGGTGCGAGCGGATAAAGATAAAAGCGCACAAAACTTAGCAACTCTCGTAAGCTTAATGCATAGCCCAAAATAGGTTTACATTGACGGTGTCTAATCTGAAAAATAAAAGTCATGGATTTACATTAATCG
>JAPUHH010000030.1 GCA_027297825.1 Gammaproteobacteria bacterium | reverse complement strand
TATATACGTTTCTATATACGTTTCACATTCGGATTCTAGGATGTTGAATTGGACAGTATTGGATTAAAACCCTTGTATAAGCTATGATATTCAACACCTTCTTGGATTATACAGGACTGTATTGGATTAGGCTAGGACGGACAGGGTGTCCGCTCGAACATATGGTTAGATGCCTTTTTTTGCCCGCACAACCAATTTCATGTTTTTAGCCTGTCTTTGCTTTTCGAGATCTTCATCAGCATCAACACCACGAATACGATTGATATAAGTCATCGGAACTTCCAATTTCTCGCAACCCACAAGAAGCATTTCCTTGTACCACGTGTAGGGCTTAAGCGAGTCGTCTATTTGCGAATCCTCTGCTATGTACGTGAAACATTCTCCAAATTCAACTACCTTAACTTCTTCAGTTCGGTAGCCATATCCGACTCCTTCAGCGTTATCCAACGCCGGCTTTTCGGATTCGTCTATTTCATACACCGCGACATAGACTTGTTGTTTGTCGTCGTCGACAATATTGCATTTTCCAGAACCGTCCTTACTACGCTTATGAAACCGAAGATCCTTTCCTTCGAGAATGCCTTTTCCTATCAACTTCGCTGATGGAACCCGATCCGATAGTCGTATCGGGTGGAGATTAAAACCGTATGCTGCATATTTTATTTTGCCCATCTGGCATCACAACTATAATTATGGAGACCTAATCCACGCCTAACACACCAATATAGAATCAATTATGGGCAAATGCGAATGTCCACTCTGGGTCGAAAGCGGTCGTTCATACCTATACTAACTTTCTTCATATCTATATGCTTTTCTCAAGTGCTTTAATTGATTTTTTCATTTCTTCTAACTGCTTAAATACTGCAATATTTTTAAGCCACTTGCGTAGTGGTTGCAGAGGGACGCCTGCATAAACACCCGGGTCATCTACGTCACTCGTAACACCTGCACGTTGCACAAAGATTGCATCATCACAAACATTTAAATGATCTAGTATGCCAATTTGACCGCTACAACGTACTCGTTTTCCTAGTACTGTTGAACCTGCAACGCCGCTTTGCGAAACGAACAGGCTGTCCTCACCAACTTGAACACTATGCGCAATATGAACAAGTGTATCGAATTTACAGCCATCACCAATCCGCGTGCTAAGAAAAGCTGCACGATCAATTGTGCAGTTTGATCCAATGACAACATCATTACCAATCACAACATTACCCAATTGTGGAACACGGTAACTTTTTTGTTGTTGATCTTGCGCAAAACCAAAACCTTCCATGCCAATTACTACACCTGATTTAATGATGCACCGATCACCAATCACACAGTCATAACTTATAGTTGCGTTAGGATGAATAACCGTATCACCACCAATTTTTACATTTTCTTCTATAACCGCATTAGCCATGATGATGCAATTATCTCCAATTGAAACATTTTTTGATATGACGGCACCGGGACCTATGGTCACATTATCAGGGATTAAAGCGGAATCATGTATCACAGCTGATTCATGAATACGTGGCCATCCGTTATCACGAATATTACGATCGACATATGCTTGCCTAAGCAGAGCTTGCATTAACCTCACATTAGCACTAATAAGTATTGAAGTTTTCTGTAGATCCTTAAAATTAATTGCCAATTTTTCATTCGTTATCACCGCGGACGGTTTTTGTTTTTGTGCAAATGCCACGTATTTTTCATTCTCTATAAATACTAAATCCCCTTCTCCACAGTCTTTAACATCTGGCATCCCAGTAATTAGATTGTCGGGTCCTTCTTGGTGCTGAAGTAATCCCCATTCTGAAAACTCATTTACGATTTCTGAAACTTGTTTGCGCATATTTAGTCTTCCAAATTTTGTGTGGCTAACCAACGTATGAATTGAGTGAATATATACTAAAGCAAATTGAAGTTGAGGTATTCCTTGATTGATGGAAAAGGAATTGGTATCTAGCGTACTAATTGCGTCATGCCCAAAAGTCATAGTAAGAATAACAAAACAAAGCATTGTGATTATTAAGAAGCTTCTAATCATAATTATTTTTTTGTAAGAACGATGTTGTAATATTTCAATGTCTGCTTTGGGTCGTTAGCGGACATTAAACAACGATGTTTTAAAGATTCCAACCTAATGTCTGCATTCGGCCAAAAGCTGTCATTTAAATAGTTTCGAGAGGTAAACCATTGTCTGCTGCGATTCTATACAGAGCTTGATAACCTAATCTGCTATCATTTACATGCTCTCCTTTCATTCCAAATTGTTGAGCTGCTTCAATATTCTCCTTTAGATCATCAAAAAAAATACAGTCAGACGGTTCAAGCTGATAACGAGAACAGATTGAATTGAAAATCTCTGCTTCAGGTTTAATTAAACCCTCCTGATAAGAGACTGTAACTCCACGGAAGTGACTCCAAATATCATAGGTTTTTGACAAATGTTCCCAAGAGTGTTTTTGCATATTGGATAAGATATACAAGGGCACATCATGCGATGATAATTTCGTTATGGCCTTGATCATTGATTCGATTAAAAACAGGGAGTGTGGAGTTTGGAGATAAACTTGTTCAATTTTATAAGGGTCTAAATTACATCGCTCTATTGTATTTTGAATAGCATCTTTTACATCGAGTATTCCACGATCTAAATCAAGCCAATTGGAATGCTGAATTATCGCCTCATAAGCTAGTTCCTGCTCTTTTTCATCAGTGAATATAGTTGCAATGTGTTTATGTGGATTCCACTCACAAATGACATTACCGATATCGAGTATGAAATTCATTTCGTTATTTTCGGTTTAAATAATTTTGTATTCAATGTCCGCTTTGGGTCGTTAACGGACATAGCGTATCTCTCATTTTAATACCCGCTTAACTGCCTTATCCAATACCCCTAACCCATCCGCCTTTCTAATTAGCGGCTTATCTGAATGTCTGCTTACGGCCAATAGCGGACATTGCTTTAAGCTGCTTGACTAATGTTTTACGCCAATAAGCTCAACAGGAGCAAGGTAACCAGCTGAAACATTTTCAATCATATTCTGTACTTTAGTGGCTGCATTATCTCCCATAATAATATGAAGCACTAATGGTGGTGGACCACTAGCAGCGGATGAGTTTCTTCGTAATCGTTCAAAAAAAGATACTGCAAATTTATGCCGATTACGTTCGTTAGTAACAGTGAATCCTGCTTCTTGCAGTGCTTGCTTGTATTGCTCAGGACTCGCGACCTCACTTTCATTAGAAGTTGTCGCCCAAGGAACTGGATATAGTAATTCACCTTTTTCAATCTGCATTACATCGTAAACTCCAAACGTGGTTCCAGGACGCAATACTCGGTAAATCTCCTTATATAGGCCAATCTTATCTTTGATATTCATGCCAACGTGCATCATATAACCACCATCGAATACGCTGTCATCAAAGGACATGCTAAGGGCGCTGCCCTGATGCAGAGTAATCAAATTACTTAGTCCAACCCAGTCACAAAGCGCCTCTCCAGCTTCTATATATTCGGCGGTTAAATCGATCCCAGTGACGTGACTATTATAGCGCTTTGCAACAAACCTTGAGGTTCCTGCAAGTCCACATCCGACATCAATGACATGATCTTCAGCAGAGAAATTGAGTTGGTCTAAAAAATCTTCAGAAGCTTGTCTACCACCGATGTGAAATTCATCCACTGGGGCAAGTTCTTCTATGGTGACAGAATTCTGGGTCTTCCCAAGCTGTTCTATGCCAGTTCTGACTGCTTTTAGTAAGTTACCATGGGTGTAATGCGCGGACACATTTTCATCGAAAGACATGCTTCACCTTTATTGTAAATTTTCTAAAAACAGTATATTCACTAGTCGCACATTATTGCTCTTAATGACGTCAACTTAAATGTCAGCTTTAAGCCAAAAGCAGTCATCCACATTATAGTAAAAAACCCGCCGAAGCGGGGCTATGTGTTAAGCGGCTTCGCGATTATTTTCAAGCAAACCGAATTCTGCTTGCCATCTCTCTAGCTTCTAAAACTAACTGCTCCAACATCCAACCTTTATCGGCTAAACCCTCTTCAGTTGCATAATCGTCTGGTTTCCATCCAAGCATTACGCCAATTACCTTTATGCGAGCTAGCCGTAGATCAAGTGGGCTTCTTAAATCCGTACCTTCTAAATTAGGAATGGGATAGGTAAGGGTGTGCTGGATAAAGCAGTAAATAAGGCAGTTAAGCGG
>JAPUHH010000003.1 GCA_027297825.1 Gammaproteobacteria bacterium | reverse complement strand
TGTAGCTACTAATTGCGGATCTCCTTCTTGATCAAAATTTTTAATATCACTGCGCTTTGCATTTTTCGATGAATTAAAAACCACTCCGATTTCGTTAGCGAGTATTTCTTTTGAAGCGCGCATTCCCTCTATGCTATCTGCATTTATAGTTTTTAATAATTGCGCAATCAGAAGCTGATTTGAAAAGATAGAAAACTGAACAATGAACTCATAACTGTTCAAAAATAACCATACTAAGGAGGGCCTGCTATGTTACAGCAGTTGCAAGATGCTATTTTAAGTGCCCATACAGTAAAGAGCAGCATTACCGCCAATTGCTGTGGTATTGGTTGTGATCGTGCGTTCCGCGCTGATAAGGAATAGGTTATCAGTATTAGCTAAGGGGCCACCTGTAGCCTGATTATTCAAATCCGCGATTAAGGAAACAAGCGGTCCTTCACGATTAGCGACAAGTTTTTCTACGTTAATTAAGTTTGATTTAGTATTAAAGTAGATATAACCAGATATTCTGTTATCAGTAAATATATTTGATACTAAGCCTTGGTCATTAACAGGCAAATAATAAATATACTTTGCATAGAGTTTTGGATGGATCAAGTTATTAGCTAAACAAAAAGTTGTAAATAAAGTATTTTTATTTGCAATAACAAGCAAAGGATTTCCAATCGAAATTGTCGCAGCTAATGCACTGGTAAAACTGAGTAAAATAGGGCTTTTGTCACAAAAAAATACAAATACGCCACGATTATGTAATTCCAATTCATTTCGTTCCCCGGTTGGCCCAAATTCAAAAATGATATGTTTAGAATTGTTATCCAGATTATTTTTGTAATCGCTAGCTACAGAGATCGCTTGCTCTAATTCGTTGTTGACGACATTTCTTTCTAAGCTAAATTCTGAGGAATATATGCTAATAATTTCATCTCGGTATTTATCTAAATTCTTGTAAATGTGATTTAAATAATCTGCGCGTTGTTCATTTTCCATGCTATCAAATTGAGTGAGTTTATTTTCAGCTAACTGTATCGCTCTCTTTGCATGTTCTTCATTAGAATACTTTACGCTAGCATTAATGATTATATGCTTTAGTAAAAGTGTAATATTTTCACATTCATCTGATAGATCTACATCTATAGAAGGTTCAATTGAATATTCTTTTCTTTCGCAAAGATCATTTGAGTTAAGCTTATATTTAATATTGGTATGTGAATGGTTCAAAACAGTTCGCGTTTCACGAGTAAATTTATAAAGATAATGTGGACCGCCTGCTTTAGGCCCGGTGCCTGACATTCTTTCACCGCCGAATGGTTGTATACCAACTGTAGCGCCTATCATATTTCTGTTGATGTAAATATTTCCGGCGCGCACTATTTCGCTTGTTCGTTTTGTAAATGAGTTGATCCGACTATGCACACCAAAAGTGAGTCCATAACCCGAACTATTTATTTCATTGAGCACACCATCAGTTTTAGAGGCTGCATACCTAATAACATGTAAGATAGGTCCAAATGCTTCTTTTTTGATTTGTTTGATCGATTCGATCTCATAGGCACAAGGTGCAAAGAAATTCCCTTCTTTTAGTGAAGATAGAACTTTGGATTTATAGATCAGCTGTCCGACTTTAGAAATTTCTTGTTCGTATTGCTCCAGTTCTCGTTTTGCCTTTTGATCAATAATTGGTCCAATGTCTGGGGCAAGATAGCTTGGGTCACCAATTTCAAGTTCTGCCATCGCGCCTTTTAATAAGCGCAAAAATTCTTCTGCGATAGCTTCTTGTACATATACCACGCGAAGGGCAGAACATCTTTGACCGGCACTATCAAAAGCAGATTGAATGACATCAACCACGGCCTGTTCAAGCAGTGCACTAGAATCAATGACCATGGCATTGATCCCACCTGTCTCCGCAATAAGTGGCATGCAGCAGCGATGACCATTGTTAAGTGCTTTGCTAATTTCACGGGCCACCATGGTGCTACCAGTGAATACTACGCCTGCGATTTTGTAATCGTTGACAATAGCAGCTCCAACTTTCCCATCACCGATGATTAGATGTAAGACTTCAGGAGGTATTCCCGCTTGGTGCAGTATTTGAACTGCCTTTGCAGCAATTAATGGGGCTTGTTTGGCAGGTTTGGCAACTGCAGTATTGCCAGCAACTAATGCCGCAACGATTTGACCTAAAAATATCGCGAGAGGAAAATTCCAAGGGCTGATGCAAGCAAATACACCACACCCAATATAATCTACTTTGATCGTAGATCCTGCAATAAAGGAGGGATTTCTAAAAAGTCTGTTTGCTTGATGTGCGTAATAACGACAGTAATCTACGGCTTCTCGCACTTCTGCTACAGCATTAGCAATTGTTTTCCCAGCTTCTAATATACAGAGCGCAATTAACTCATCGGCATGGGATTCCAATAACTCTGCAGCTCTGATTAGACAATTTGCACGATAGCTGGGTGTGGTTGTATGCCAAGATGAAAAGGCTTGCTGGGCATGTTGTATTGCTAAATCTACATCTTCTTTAGTGGCCCATATGACAGCTCCAATTTTTTTATTTTTATTAGAAGGAGTATACACATCAGTCTCTATTCCTTGTGGCGCCTGTCCATTGACAATAGATGTGGCACGCCAATTATTATAAGAATTCTTTTCTAATTTTTCTCTAAGGTTTAATAATGTGGTTTCTTGAGTTAAATCTAGCCCGTGAGAATTTATTCTATGAGGATAATAAAGATAAGGTGGTAGTGGAATTTTAGGATTAGAGATAGAGGCCTGCTTATTTATAGTTAGTATTGGGTCTGCAACAACCTGTTTAACTGGTATTGAAGTGTCTAAGATACGGTTTACAAAGGAAGTATTGGCTCCATTTTCTAATAAGCGTCTGACTAAATAAGGAAGCAATTCTTTATATTTACCGCAAGGTGCATACACTCGGCAGGGAAGGCAAGTTTCCTTGGAAGTAACGATAAATGAATACAATTGCTCGCCCATTCCGTATAAACGTTGAAATTCAAAATCACGGTAATTTCCTGCGAAATTTAAAATTGCAGAAATGGTATGTGCATTATGAGTGGCAAACATCGGATAGAAATCATCTGTATGGTTTAGAATATTTTTTGCGCATGCAAGATACGAGATATCCGTTGACTCTTTACGTGTAAAAACAGGGTAGTTTTCCAATCCAAGCAGCTGCGCTCGTTTAATTTCAGAATCCCAGTAAGCACCTTTTACTAGTCGTACCATAATACGCCGGTCCGTGATCTTCGCCAAAGTACTAAGCCAATCAATTACGTAAAAGGCACGTTTTTGATACGCTTGAATTGCAAGCCCTAAACCGTTCCATTCTTGTAAACAGGATTCATGGCATAGGGTTTCAAATAAATCGAGTTGCAAATCCAATCGATCCGTTTCTTCAGCATCAATGACAAAATTAATATTTGCTTGCTTTGCTTGTTTGGCTAAATTTTTCAAACGGGGGTATAGACGGTCGAACACAGAGCTATATTTCGCAAACTCATAGCGAGGGTGTAATGCGGAAAGTTTGATCGATACTCCTGGGCTCATGATTGGATCGTTGTTTCCATAGTTATTTAAGTATCTGATTGCGAACAGATACTTTTCAAAGTATTTGTCTGCATCTTCGCTGGTGATCGCTGCTTCGCCAAGCATGTCAAATGAATATCTATAAATTCGATTATTGCGTTCTCTGCTTTTTTTAAATCCGCCTTGAATTTCGTTACCAATAATGAAGTGATTACTAATTGATTTAATTGCTTGAAGAATTGCTTGACGTATGACAGGTTTGCTGCTGTCGGATAAAATTTTACTAAGTGTATTTTGTAGTTCGGTATTTTCACTATTTCTTGCATGGAGTATTTGCCCTGTAAATAAGAAGGCCCACGTGGATGCATTAACAAACAATGATCTACTATGTCCAATATGTTTGTCCCAATTTGCTGAAGTTAATTTATCTTGAATTAATGCATTACCTGTTTTGGCATCGGGGATCCGCAGAATAGATTCAGCTATACACATGATAGTAACTCCCTCTTCTGTTGAGAGGTCGTATTCTTTTAAGAATGCATCTAGCATTCCTACATGAGGCAGTTTTCTGACTTTAGTTACTAAATCTATTGCAGCGTTTTTGATACTTTCATGGTCGGAATTTTTCAGGTCAATGTACTTAATTAACTGCGGGATATAGTTAGCTTCATTGATTACATGATTATTGAAGATTGCTTGTCTAAGCTTGTCTCTTTTAGGACACCGGTACGAAAAAATCATAATAATTTTTGTGTGTTTAAGTAATTTTCAAAATTTAATACTTCATCTAAGATGCATTAATCGCATT
>JAPUHH010000029.1 GCA_027297825.1 Gammaproteobacteria bacterium | reverse complement strand
TTACGGAGTTGATCGAGTACAATATCTGTATGGCTAAAGAACTAAGCTTTGTATGTACTGAATGCTCTGGGTTATTTTCCAAATGGATGGGACAGTGCTCGGATTGCGGCGCCTGGAATACCATTGAAAAACAAGCTGCTGTTTTTACGCAGCGCAAAATCACCTCCATAGCTAACGCAGGTGCTGCTGCTGAAGTTCAAACTATCAACGACATAAGCTTTGAATCGCACGAGCGCATTCAAACCCCTCTAGCTGAACTAGATCGCGTGCTCGGTGGAGGCATCGTCACCGGCTCTGTAATTCTTGTCGGCGGCAACCCTGGCATCGGCAAATCCACATTATTATTACAAGTACTTTGCTCGCTAGAACGAGAACGCGCTTTATACGTGACGGGGGAAGAATCTTTACAACAAGTCGCATTGCGTGCCGAGCGTCTGGGTTATAAAGATTGCAAACTACGCGTACTGGCCTCGGTGCATCTGGAAGAAATTCTTGCCAACGCCATGCGCGAACGTCCCAACATCATGGTAATTGACTCGATTCAGACTTTGTCTTCCGAAAGAACACCATCGGCGGCAGGTTCAGTTACCCAAGTAAGAGAGTGTGCCAATCAAATAACGCAATTTGCAAAACAAACCAATACCACGGTATTTGTAGTCGGCCATGTAACCAAAGATGGATCCATTGCAGGTCCACGTATACTTGAGCATGTTGTCGATACCGTTTTATATTTTGAAGGCGATGAAGGTGGTCGCTATCGTGTGTTGCGTGCCGTAAAGAATCGCTTTGGTGCAGTCAATGAGTTAGGCGTATTTGCCATGCAAGATACCGGACTTAAAGGCGTAAAAAACCCATCTGCTATTTTTTTATCACAGCGCAGTAGCAATACTCCAGGAAGTGTTATCACGGTTTCTTGCGAAGGCACTAGGCCACTGTTATTAGAAGTTCAAACCTTAGTGGATGACACCCCTACCGGCCAGCCAAGACGCGTTTCACTAGGCATTGAGCAGAACCGCTTGACGATGTTACTCGCCATTCTACATCGACATGGTGGTATCGCTATTTACGACAAAGATGTATTTGTGAACATTGTTGGTGGCGTGCAATTAAAAGAAACCAGTGCAGATCTTGCGGTTTTACTTGCAGCCTATTCCAGTTTTCGAGACCAAGCCTTAGACCCTAATCTCGCCGTGTTTGGAGAAGTCGGGCTTACTGGCGAAATACGCCCGGTCTATAACGGTTTAGCGCGCTTAAAAGAAGCTAAAGAGCATGGCTTTACCAAAGCGATCATCCCAATGGCCAACCAACCTAAAACTAAGCTAAGCGGTATCGAAGTCATCGGCGTCGATCAGCTCAGCCAAGCGATGGAACAACTCGGCTAAACCGATGACAACAAACAATCGACCACAAATGTCGCAACAAGGTCTGGCGCCCACACACGAAGTCACTGCCATTAGTCAATTCAATGAACCACGCAAGGTGCATGTTGCGGGTGAATCCCCCCTCACACTGAAAGTAAATGATCGAGAGGTCGTCACCTTGATGACTTTAGGCACTCACCCCGAAGAATTAGCATTGGGATATTTACGCAATCAACGCTTATTAGAAAATATTAATGACATTGAATCCGTCAATGTGAATTGGGACAAAGAAACCGTTGCAGTGGTCACCAAAGCTGGCAAAGAAATTACCGATTGGGGAGAAAAACTTAAAAACCGCATCGTAACTTCCGGCTGCGGACAAGGCACTGTGTTTAGCTGTACCCTAGATAAACTTTACGACGCTAAACTGCCATCCGTAACCATCAAGCAATCAAAGATATATGCGTTACTCACAGAAATTACTCGCTTCAATGAAATATATAAGCGTGCCGGTGCTGTGCATGGATGTGCACTCTGTTATAACACTGAAATTTTAAAGTTTGTTGAAGATGTAGGCAGACACAATGCTGCTGATGCCATATCAGGATGGATGTGGTTAGAACATACTACAGGCAACGACAAAATATTCTATACCACCGGCCGCTTAACTTCTGAAATGGTCATGAAGTCTGCGCATATGGGGATACCGGTATTGTTATCTCGCTCTGGCGTCACACATATGGGTTTAGAACTTGCACGTGATTTAGGGATTATCATGATTGCTAGAGCAAAGGGGCGCGCCTTTCTTGTTTACAATGGTGCTGAGCAAATTGAATTTGATGCGCCACCTAAAAGACCACCTTTAGCGACTGATTCCAGTCGTTAGAACAAAGTTTTTCCGTTCAACGAATCTAATCACTCCTCTTTATTTTACGGCAAGAAGTAAACGCTTAGTTCACTAAAGATATTTCTTAAGGTTTGCCTGTTCATTTATTTGGACAAGCAAAGAAAATGAATAAATTACGTTAGTGAATCTTAAAAAATGAATTGAACATTCACTTCTTGCCAAAATTTAAAAATTTTTAATCTAAATCCGCTACTAAAGACTCACGAATCGAATCCGACAATGCCTCTATAGTATGTGGATACTTGGAATGATCAATTCCCACACTCAGTGCAGCACCTTGCTTAAGCGCGGCAATCATCTCTGATGCTAATTCAAATCGCATGAAATGCACGGAAGAAGTCTTATCAGAAGTCTCCCTAGGCATATCTTCATCGCAAATGGGAAAAACTTTATCGTAACCGCTGACTTGCACCCATGTTTGATCTTCGATACCAATTAACTCGCGCAGCTTTTTCGCTCGCTCTATTTCATCAGGATATTCAAGCATAAAAGTAACTTTCCAGTTTGCGCCATCTGGAATAAGTGGATTATAAGCATCCAATTCTTCTTGAATGCTTGCACTTTCAAACACGCGCTCGGCGCGCAGCATTTCTTGCACTTGGTACTGCATCACCAAGCGATCTTCAAAATGCATGGTGACATTGGGCCCAATCTTGAGAATGCGGTTTTTCTTATGTTGAATAATTTGTGCGCGGAATTCATCACGCATTTGCGAATAGTCTTCAAGTGAATGCAGATCTTGTTTAGTTAGTTTTTGCATAGTTAAAGACCGTAAGCAATGCGTAGTAGCGTTAAAGGATGTTTAGGCGAAGAGTCATCTTTCAAGCCCGTCGCAATATGATGGCCTGCTAATGGACAATCACTAGAATAATAATCGGGTTCTGCTTTTTTAATCTTGTTCATTATCGGACGCCCTATTTTCATCGATGCAGCATGAAATTCTTTCTTCACTGCGTAGGTACCATTATGACCGGCACAACGCTCAATCAACTCTAAACTGGTATCCGGTACTAAGCTAAGTATTTCCTTGGTTTTTAAACCAACCTTCTGCACACGCAAATGGCACGGCGCATGATAAGAAATCTTCCCTAATGAGGATTTGAAATCAGTATTAAACTTTTTCTCTTTATGCCGCAACGCAAGGTATTCAAAGGGATCAAAAATAGATTGCTGCACTTCTTGAAGCGCGTGATCTTCTGGAAACATCAAAGGCAGTTCTTGTTTAAACGTTAATACACAAGAAGGAATCGGCGCAACAATATCCCAGTCATCCTTTACAAGCTCATGCAGGATTGGAATATTATGCTCTTTATTTTTTGCAACGGCCTCTAAATCTCCCAACTCTAGCTTGGGCATGCTGCAACATCGATCTTGCGTCACCAGCTTGGTGGCGACACCATTGTGCTCAAATATTTTTATTAAATCATCGATGAGCTGAGGTTCATTTCGATCACCAAACAAGTAGTGAAAATGGCTACTTTGCCTCTCGTACGCCCTACTGCTTCCACAGAGGTAACGCCCGTTTGATGATTTTTATGTTGCTTTTTTGCCGACTTACTTTGGTAGTCGGGCAAATATGCATCAGAATCAATGCCCAGTGCTGCCTGCATACCTTTTCGAACCGTTGCAAGTCGTTTTGCAGTATTAAAGGTTTGCGCAATTACAGGAATACCCAGCAATGAACCCACCTGGTCTGTACCACTCAACATCTTGTCTCGGACAGATGCCCCTTGACGTTTAAACTTATTCGCTTTAGCGCGCAGCATTAAATGCGGGAAATCCACATTCCATTCGTGTGGAGGCACATAAGGACATTTGGTTATAAAACACAAATCACACAGATAACACTGATCCACTACCTTGATATAATCGGACTTGGCAACACCATCTACTTCCATCGTAGAAGACTCATCCACCAAATCAAACAATGTAGGAAATGAATTACACAGGCTTACACAACGACGGCAACCATGACAAATATCAAATACACGCTCTAGCTCTGTATTTAAATCATCCTCATCATAGAATTTAGGATTTTTCCAATCGAGGGGATGTCGCGTTGGGACACCAAGACCACCTTCTTTCATAAGAAGTATTTGGATTAGTAATTAATTTTTAAATTATTACAAGAACAAGCCGTTATGAAAACGGCTTGCGCTTTATGCAATCTATCTAGACTACTGTGCTAGTTGACTATTGCTCAAGGGCATCCAAAGCCTTCTGAAAACGATTGGCGTGTGAGCGTTCGGCCTTAGCTAAAGTCTCAAACCAATCTGCAACTTCATCGAAGTTTTCTTCACGAGCAGATTTTGCCATGCCAGGATACATGTCAGTGAATTCATATGTCTCACCTGCAATTGCAGCTTTGAGATTATCTGAGGTTGGACCAAATGGAAGGCCCGTTGCAGGATCTCCACATTCTTCTAAATATTCTAAATGGCCATGTGCATGACCGGTTTCGCCTTCTGCAGTAGAACGAAATACCGCAGATACATCGTTATATCCTTCAACGTCTGCTTTTGCAGCGAAGTATAGATAACGACGATTAGCTTGGGATTCGCTCGCAAATGCGGCTTTAAGATTATCTTCTGTTTTACTGCCTTTTAGAGACATTATCACTTCCTCCAGCTATGATGTTTTCAGCAAAATCACGATGAATTTGCCAGATATTTTAAATTTAGACTTAGTCTAAAAATATGTCAACAATGTACACAAATTCTGCACACATACCATCGTCTATATCAGCACAATATGAAACTACTTAGGAATATGAAGTGACCCGCAAAAGCATCCCTAAAACTATAGATTTTGAAAAATCCCTAAAGCAACTCGAAGCTTTAGTTAACAAATTGGAAAAAGGTGAAGTCTCATTAGAGGAATCGCTAAAGCAATTTGAACTAGGGGTAAAGCTCACGCGTGAATGTCGCCAGGCGCTGCAATCTGCAGAGCAAAAAATTGCCGTCCTAAGCAAGCAAGATGATGATTGGATTGAGAAGGATCTCGATAGCGGAGAACTGCTTGAAAAAGATTGAAGAGATTCTTGAGCTGTATGCCAAACGAGTCAACCAACAACTTAACCACTGGCTACCACAAGATACCAAAGCTCCAACCATACTCCACCAAGCCATGCGTTATTCGGTTTTGGGCGTTGGGAAACGCATCCGACCGGCCTTATTGTATGCAACCGGTGAAGCGCTAGGCATAAGCTTAGAAAAATTGGACGCATCCGCTTGCGCCGTAGAGCTAATGCACAGTTATTCGCTGATTCATGATGATTTGCCTGCCATGGATAATGATGATCTACGTCGCGGCCTCCCTACTTGCCATAAAGCCTTTAATGAAGCGACCGCTATCCTCGCTGGCGATGCCATTCAAGCCCTAGCATTTGCAATTCTTGCTAATGCTAGGATCTCTAGCCAGCAACGCGTACAAATGGTACAGCTACTGGCTGAATCTTCAGGCTCATTAGGCATGGCGGGTGGCCAAGCGATTGACCTCGCGGCGGTAGATAAACAGCTGAATAAAGATGAAATCGAGCAAATGCACCGCCTAAAGACCGGTTCGCTCATTAAAGCCAGTGTACTCATGGCCGTTACCGCCAGTGAAACGAATGATTCTAATTCATTTATACAATTCGCTTATTTCGCAGACTGCATTGGGCTCGCATTTCAAATTCGCGATGATATTCTTGATATTCAGGCAAAAACAGAAATTTTAGGCAAACCCCAAGGATCGGACGCTGCACAAAATAAACCTACTTACCCGAGCGTTGTGGGAATCGAGCAAGCAGAACTTATTGCCAACGATCTATTAGAACAAGCCTTGAATGCGATTGATAAATTGGATATTGAAGGAAAAACCTTGCAAGCCGTAAGCAAATACATGGTAGCACGTAGCTCATAACAATTATCCCCATGCTAATACACTTGCGACCAGCGTTTATAAAAACTAACCTTGCTTATTCGATCTTCCACACAAAAACTACATGACCGAAAATCGCTACCCACTACTCTCCGGTATAAATTACCCGGCAGACTTGCGCGCACTTGATTCACATCAAGTATCAGCAGTTGCTAATGAGCTGCGCGCTTATTTATTAGACTCGGTTGCCTCAAGTGGCGGCCATTTTGCGGCAGGATTAGGTGCCATTGAAATCACCACCGCACTACATTATGTGTTTAACACTCCACATGATCGGATCGCTTGGGATGTGGGTCACCAATGTTATCCACATAAAATTCTCACTGGTCGTAAAGATCAAATCACCAGCATACGCACCAAATATGGACTGGCACCATTTCCTACGCGCGCAGAAAGTGAGTATGACCCCTTTGGTGTAGGACATTCCAGCACTTCCATCAGTGCTGCACTCGGCATGGCCATTGCCAGCCATCAACAGGGAGACCATCGCAAAGTCATCGCAGTAATCGGCGATGGCGGCATGACCGCTGGACTTGCCTATGAAGCACTGAATCACTTAGGGGACAGCAAAGCAGATTTACTTGTCATTCTAAATGACAATGAAATGTCGATATCGCCCAACGTTGGTGCAATGTCCAATTATTTAACCCGCATGCTATCGGGCAAAGTTTTTTCAACCATGCGTGAAGGCAGCAAAAAACTATTAGAACCTCTCCCACCTATTCGCGAACTTGCACGTCGCACAGAAGAACATGTGAAAGGTATGCTAGCGCCCGGCACGCTATTTGAAGAACTGGGTGTACATTATTTTGGCCCGATAGACGGCCACGATACAAATGGTTTGGTTAAAACATTACAAAACTTAAAGCGCCTAGACGGCCCCCGCCTACTGCATATTATTACCCGCAAAGGCAAAGGTTACAAAAAAGCAGAGACTGACCCAGTTGCTTATCATGCCGTACCTGCATTTGACCCAACTGTGGGGGTGGTAAAATCCAACAAAAAACCTAAAACCACTTACACAAAAATTTTTAGCGATTGGATTTGCGATATCGCTGAACAAGACCATCGTGTTGTCGCCATTACACCCGCAATGCGTGAAGGCTCTGGACTGGTTGAATTTTCAAAAAGATTTCCTGCTCGCTACTTTGATGTGGCGATTGCAGAACAACACGCAGTAACCCTAGCAGCCGGCATGGCCTGTGAGAATTTAAAACCAGTGGTAGCTATTTATTCAACTTTCTTGCAACGTGCTTATGATCAATTAATCCACGATGTGGCAATCCAAAACTTACCTGTGGTGTTTGCTATAGATCGTGCCGGCGTTGTGGGTCCGGATGGGCAAACCCATGCTTGTAGTTTTGACCTTAC
>JAPUHH010000028.1 GCA_027297825.1 Gammaproteobacteria bacterium | reverse complement strand
GTTAGTGGAATGTATGATAATAGGGCAAGAGGGTACAAGTGTAGATAGATAATTCGCTACTTCACGTCCAGTGCCTGGGTCTGGATCGTCGTCTTTGTGTTTATACAGATCATGGTCTAGAGATATTAGAGAAGCTTCGTTAATGTAATTTGGTAATTCTTCAATCATAAGGCTTGCTATTCGCCACACTTTTATACTTACTTTTGTATCTGTAAGTGATGCAGCTTCGTAAAATGATTCAGTACGATTTAAGTTATCTTCAAGCACTAACCACATAAGATTTATTATCACTCAATCTGAAGTTTAATAAATAAGAACTAATTCACCTGAGCTAGTTTATCATCTCAGATCACGTAGTGTGAGCGTCTGCTTATGGCACAAAGCAGACGTTCGTGGAGGGCGATTTTGGTCATTTTGAAGGTGCGCTTTCGACCCAGAGCGGACATTAATAGCAGCAGCATTACGCGGGATTTAGCGGGTAGGACCAGGTGATGTTTCTATATTTTGCAAATTAAACCAGAATCTATTGCTTGTTCCTGGTTGCTAAAAATTGCCATTGCCGTATTCATTTTATGAAACCCAAGTTTGCTATAAAAGCTTTCTTTCCCTGGGTTAGCATATAAAATGATTTTTCGATGTCCTTTCGATAGCGCAATTAACTTTTGAATAATTTCTTTACCAAGCCTAATACCCTGGTAGTCAGGGTGAACCGCAACATCACATAAATATGAACAGTCCACACCATCAGCCAAGGCTCGCCCAACACCAATTAGAGAATTATCAGCGTAAACAAAACACTTGAATCTGCTGTTTGAAAATACTGTTATAAGGTCTTCCGGAGATTTTTCTCCGAGAGGAGCAATCCTATACAACTCAGATAGCTCATCCCAATTAACCTTGCTGTGATCATAAACCCATGAAAAATCCATCTAACTACTCCCAATTAATTAATAATATTCCAGCTATTAAAACAACCACACCAGAGAATCTGACGACGTTAATGTGCTTTACGGGTAGGTCAAACCAACCAAAGTGGCTGGCTATAATAGCAATCAGAATTTGACCCGTTAATGCAAAAGACATCATGGTGCCCACACCCATTTTAGGGATCAGAAAATAAAACATGGCAACACCAAAGGCACTTAACGCCCCACCGGTAAACCACAAATAGAGTGGGACAGATCGTATGGCTTCCGGTTGAGGGTAGTGATTAGTCGACACGATAACCGCGATTAAGGTAAATATGCCGCTGAAGGCAAAGGCAATGGTCGTACCAATCAGCGAATTCTTGAGTAACACTCCAAGTTGCGCATTCATGCTAGCCTGAGCTGCAATCGCGGCGCCTCCCATGAGCGCAAATAGGGATAAATAACTCATTGTTATACTGTTAATATCATTTCATCATGGTCAAAACGTATCTTCTGCAGGCTAGCATTTGAGTCATCGGGATGACGCTTACCGATAGCACATATCACCGAAGTCGTTAGGCCCTTTTCAGCCAGTCCTAAGACTTCGTCATAGCCTGCAACCTCAAATCCAGTCATTGGACAGGTATCAATTTCCATCAATGCAGCGCAGGTCAAAAAATTGCCCAGCGCGATGTAAGCTTGCTGGTGCGCCCATTCTTGTTTTTGACTTGCTGTCTTGACTGCCAGTGCCGATTTAAAGTGGTCGGCCATGCTTTGCAAATTTTCTAACGGCACACGTCGAACTATGGATGCCTTGTCAACATATCGATTTACAGTTTCATCACCAATGTCAGTTTGAGCAGCAAAAATGACAAGGTGCGAACATTTCACGACTTTCTCTTGTCCCATGGAGTACGGCAGCAATTGCTGCCGGATCTCTACTGAATTCACTACTAACAAGTGGTATGGCTGCAATCCATATGATGAAGCACTATAACGGGTTGCTGTTAATAGTTCTTGCACCTGGCTTTCATCAATCATCTCATCGGAAAATTTTCTTACTGCATAACGCCAGTTCAAAGCTTTTAAAAGGTTCATTTTGTTCTCCTAAATAGTTAGTCAGACTGTCCAATAACAACAGGAACGGTCACGAACGGCTCAAGGGGCCATCTTTTCAAGTATGAAGTAGGCCGAACTTATTCAAGTTAGGAGAAGAATAACGGGGGCGTCAGGTATTTTCATTTACATAGGTTGATAAACTAAATATTTTTACGAATTCGACTCAATTGCGTGGGGGTTATGCCCAAATGTGAAGCAATGTGGTATTGAGGTAGTCGTTTGGCCAAGGATGGCTGCTCCAGTAAAAATCGTTGATAACGCTGGGTCGCATCTTCCTGTACTATCTCAACTTCGCGGGCATCTTTCTTAAGCAGCCAATTTTTTTCCAAATAATAGATTTGAAAAAGCTTTAAATCGTGTTTCTCTAACAGTAACTTTCTATAGCCAATAAAATCTATCTCAATAACGGAAGAAGTTTCCAATGCATCAATCGTGAATAGTGAAGTTGAGGAATTTAGCAACGCTGCCATTGAACCGGGAAAAGTTCCTTCATCAAAGAAATTCTTATTGTACTCGTTGCCTTGTTCGTCGGTAACGAACACCCTAAATAAACCCGAATAGACGAAAGAATAGGATGTAGGTACCTCGCCAGTTTGATAAAGGATGTCGTGCTTATCAACCGTCCTAAATTTGCAAATCGATCTTAATCTTGACCATGTTTCATCTGATAGTGGTGAATATGATTCCATGGTTTTCCTTAACGCAATAAAAGCGTTGTTCGTGTTCATCGATCCCCCAGATTACTAATGTCTATTTTTTTGTTAATGGGAGAAGGATAGCGTATTTTTCACAAACCTGAGCGTCTGCTTCTGGCACAAAGCGGACGTTAGCAGAGTGCAGTTTTGACTGTTTTTAATGTCCGCTTTACCCCCGAAAGCGGACGTTCGAGCTTGTACATATCTGGCACTGTCTACCAGGTCGAATACCGACTAAGGCAATTTATCTGCGTATT
>JAPUHH010000027.1 GCA_027297825.1 Gammaproteobacteria bacterium | reverse complement strand
GCCAATTTACAGGGAAAATTTATTATTTGATTTCCTTAACGCGATCTTTTCCACAACAAATTATATAATTTCCAAGTACTTAGATGATTTCAATTTGAAATTGACTTTCTAATAACAGGGAAATATTAGAGAATTCAACTTTCTTCTAAAAATTAATCTTTAGATCATTTAACTACCAATTCGCCAGGCACACCAAATTCTGACTTAGACCAATGCCAATCAAATAAGACTTTGTATAATGAGTCCAATAAAGCATGATTCAATTGACCGAATAAGATTTTATATTTTCAGCTATTAAAGTTTTTAAATAACAGCGAGAAATATCATGCCTATAAAAGATATTTTGGTGTTATGTGATGCGGGTGAAGCAAATGATTACCGTGTTGAAACAGTTTTATTATTCGCAAAAGTGTATCAGGCACATGTAACAGGCGTACATTTAGTCCCCTACCCAGTCCCGGTAGAGGGAGGAGTATTTCCGGAAGTAATTCACTACACCGCATCAGACCAGTTGGCAAAAGCCGATGATATTGCAAAAATTCTTGAGGAAAAATTCAAAGCGAAAGCATCGGAGTTGGAAATTCCTTGTGAGTGGAAAACCATAGATGGAGTAGATATACGTTACATAATAGAAAATGCTCGTTATACAGACATTGTTATGGTTCCACAGGGATATTCACGATATGGAGAAGAAACTACGCAGAAGTTTGATGATTATTTATCTATACACATGGGTCGGCCTCTTATTGTCATACCAGATTTAAAGAAAATTTTTAATCCGCCTAAGTGCATCATCATTGCCTGGAATGAAAGCCATGAAGCAGCTAGAGCGGTTCACGATGCGTTACCCTTTTTACAGAATGCAGAACATATTCAAGTCGTGGGTGTTTCAATAAGCACTGATCAAGAAAAATCGTATATGATCTATTGTGCTGACTTACGAAAACATTTATCACATCATGGCATAGATGTAGAGGTAGTATCCTTAGATCAATCAATTAAAGGTACAGGTGGTGCAATTTTAGAAAGTGCACTAAAATATCATGCAGACTTAATTGTAATGGGTGCTTATGGACATTCAAGGCTTAAAGAATTTTTGCTAGGAGGAGCTACAAATCACTTGATTAAGCATACAACGATTCCACTATTTCTCTCTCATTAAAGTACTGACAAGTTAAGTAACAATCCGATTATAATTGTTGAAAAGATTTCAACTGGCACTGACAAGTTAACTTACACACTTCTGCTAATCCTAGAAAAAACGTATTCTATAACGCCGCAGCACACCCCCAAGACGCAAAAGCATTCCCCTTGAGTAATCGGTAATTTTTAGCTGCTACCAAACGCCCGCCAAGATTAAAAATATTGTACACCGCCGCATGAACACCCAAGAGACATTGCGCTTGTTGCGTCGATTTGAAGCGGCACATTCCCCGCTCTCGAACTCGCCATCCTGGTCGACCGCTCGCCGCAAGTACTAACACCTACCCTGTATCTTCACGAAAACTTCATCCATGTAAAATGTATCGCCGAAACCCAAGCGCCTGCGCTTCTACCGCCGGGCGTATTGAGGACCAAATTTGTTACACCACAAGCGAATGGGCCCATCGCTTACTTTAATACTTCGTCCAGCTAATAGACCTTCAATATCACGATAACTTACATTGAAATGGTATTAGAGCCATACGGCGTATTGAATAGCTTCTGGGAAAAACGGTGACGTTTATACGAGCTTTTTGATTTATTTATCCAGCGATTGTCACCTAGAAGCGCTTAACTTGTCAGCACCTCTCACCTATATTCTATTGAATTTTCAAGTGCTTACATTATTTTCAATTTAATTCAGACTTTTATAACAGGGAAATATCAGGGAATTGACTTAATACAACACTCTTTTGCATTATTGAGTGTATTTAAAACAATGCTTTTGCATGGTTGTTTGAAGATGAGTAGACATGAAACTTACAGATCAGGACAAGGAGTAACGTTGCTCAAGGCCCTCCTGTTCTTGATGCTGGTTGGGGTGCTGTCATTTGTATATGGAGATAATACCAATAGCAATAAGCAAATTATTGTCATCACCATCAACGGACCCATTGGACCTGCCACCAGTGATTATGTATTACATGGATTAGAGGAGGCGATGAATGCAAGTGCAGAACTCGTGATACTAAAAATGGATACACCTGGAGGCCTGGACACCGCGATGCGCGATATCATTCAAGGTATTATCTCCTCCCCTATTCCTGTCGCTACTTTTGTGTCACCTAGTGGTGCACGTGCAGCCAGCGCAGGAACCTATATCCTTTATGCATCCCATATCGCAGCGATGGCCCCAGCAACAACGTTAGGTGCAGCGACACCTGTTAAAATTGGCGGTATACCAGAATTTCCTGGTTCTCCAAAACCGTCTGAGGATGAGCAATCAAAAAATGATGAAATGAATGAAGAAGATTCCAGTGATAGCAAGCATCTACCCAACGCCATGGACAGAAAAATTGTGAATGATGCCGCAGCATATATTCGTGGTCTCGCCCAATTACGGGGTCGCAATGTTGAATGGGCAGAAAAGGCAGTACGTAGTGCGAGTAGTTTATCCGCTGAAGAAGCTATTGAAATTAACGTTATTGACTTGATTGCAAACAATATTACTGACTTATTAGAGAAATTAAATGATCGCCCTATACATGTCTTAGGCCAAGAACACACGTTAGCTACCGAATCGGCATCTATTAATTATCACGAACCAGATTGGCGCAATAAATTATTATCCGTCATTACTGATCCAAACATACTCCCTATTTTAATGACTCTTGGTATGTTCGGTTTAATATATGAAATGTTAAATCCAGGTTTTGTCTTGCCTGGTGTTTTAGGTGGTATATGTATTCTGCTCGCACTGTATGCAGCTCAGGTACTTCCCATAAATTATGCAGGCCTTGCACTAATTATACTAGGTATTTTATTTATGGTTGGCGAAGCTTTTGTTCCAAGCTTTGGTGTGCTTGGGATTGGCGGAGTGATTGCATTTGTGATTGGCTCTATCATTTTAATTGACACAGACTATGAAGGCTATGGAGTGTCTCTCCCATTTATTTCAACTTTTGCTGTTATAAACGCGCTGTTCTTTTTCTCTATTTTAACGATCGCACTTAAAGCCCGCAAAAAACCTATTGTAAGCGGTATTGAAGAATTAATTGGCAGTGCTGGCGAAGTCATCGAGGCAGTGGAAGGCTATAGTCGAGTAAGAGTACACAGCGAATACTGGCAAGCAAAATCACAAGTGCCCATTGCGCCTGGGCAAATAATTCGTGTTATTGGAATAGAGGGGCTCATCTTAATTGTTGAGCCCAAGAACCTTACTACGGAGAAATCATCATGATTTATTGGGCTGCTTTAATAGCAATAATAGTATTGTTTGTTTTATCCTGGTTTAGAATATTGCGAGAGTATGATCGTGCTGTCGTATTCTTATTAGGAAGGTTTTGGAAAGTTAAAGGCCCTGGCCTTATTATTATTATTCCTATCATCCAGCAAATGGTGCGCGTCGGCTTGCGAACTATTGTAATGGATGTTCCAACTCAAGACGTTATTTCACGCGATAATGTTTCAGTAAAAGTCAATGCTGTGGTTTATTTTCGCGTCATTGACCCTGAAAAAGCAATTATACAAGTCGAGCATTATTTAGAAGCGACAAGTCAACTAGCGCAAACAACTTTGCGATCTGTACTGGGCCAACATGAACTTGATGAACTGCTGTCGGAACGTGACAAGCTCAATCATCATATTCAGGAAATCTTAGATCAACACACCGATGCCTGGGGCATTAAAGTTTCCAACGTCGAAATTAAACATGTAGATATAGACTCAAGCATGATTCGTGCAATAGCCAAGCAGGCAGAAGCAGAACGCGAAAGACGTGCAAAGATCATTCATGCCGAAGGAGAACAACAAGCCTCGCATAAATTACTTGAAGCATCACAAATATTAGCACAACAGCCTCAAGCATTACAGCTGCGTTACTTACAAACGCTAACTGAAATTGCTGGAGAAAAAAGTTCCACGATTATTTTCCCGTTACCCATTGATATAATTAGCCCGCTTACAGAATTGCTACACAAATCCACGAAACCAGAAGCTGGAAATTAAAAATACCACAAAGTCAACTGCTTTGATGGCGCAATTACAGTAGTCACAGGAAATTTAATTTTTCTCGTAAAAATTAATCTTTAAACAGCGTAACTACGAATTCGCTACGCACAGGGAACTATCAGGGAATTCTATTTTCCTCGTGAAATTTGATCTTTAGACCGTGTAATCACGTATTCGCAAGACACAGCAGTTGAAAAATTAACTTAAATTAAAATATTCCCGTTTCCAGCAACGCCGCATCAGACATTTTTTCTTTTGTCCAAGGTGGATCAAACACAATTTCTACATTCACTTCCTTAACGGTTGGTACGAGTTCGATTTTGCTTTTTACGTCTTCGGCGAGAATATCACCCATGCCGCACCCTGGGGCAGTAAGGGTCATTTGAACAAAGACGTCTAATTGCCCATCGGACAATTTGTCAATTTCACACTTATATATTAAGCCTAGATCCACGATATTAATAGGAATTTCGGGATCGAAACAGGTTTTCATTTGTTTCCAGATGATATCTTCTACCTCATGATCCTTCGCATCGTCAGGCAAGGTGGGTTTAGGCAATGGAATTTTGCCAAGTGCATCCGCATCATCGCCGGCGATACGATAGAGATTCCCTCGGTGTAAAACAGTAAAGCTTCCCCCTAGTGATTGTGAGATTGTAACTGATGCCGCTTTCGTAATGAGTACTTCGTCTCCCTTAGGGATACTCACTGCGGTACAGGTTCTCGTTAAGGTTACGATTTCGGTCTCGTTCATAGCTTACCTTTCCTAGCTAACCGTAGCTTGTGTAAGTTTAGTCATACTCAATTTGCACCATGTCATTGTTTAATCGAACCGCAAAAGTTTGTAAGTCTTCATAAGCAGGAGGGCTAAGCGCCTCACCAGTCTTAATGTCAAACTGCGCTCCGTGGCGTGGGCATTCAATGATGTTTGCTTCGACTCGTCCTCCAGTTAAACAACCGCCATCATGGGTACACGTATCTTCAATGGCAAAATATTCACCATCTATATTAAAAACCGCTACATCATTGTCACCCAGTTCAAGCACACGCCATTCACCAGCATCGAGCTCACTCATTGGAAATGCATTTATCCAGTCCATCATTTGGCTGCCTACATTATCAGTCACTCTGTACAAACGGTTTCTTTTCCTTCACGGATTGCAGCGTGCATCGTGTGCCAAGAAAGTGTTGCGCATTTCACGCGCATCGGAAATTCCTTAACGCTGATTAATAATGCTAGTTTACCCAATAATCTGGAACTCTCTTTTGTCGGTTCTTTTTGTGATGTGAATGCTTCATGAACATCCTTAAACAATTTCTCAACTTCAATGACCGTCTTACCTTTTATAGCCTCTGTCATCAGTGATGCGGAAGCAGTAGAAATTGCACATCCCCCACCTTCAAAGCCAACGTCTTTGATCACACCATCTTCAATTTTTAGATGCACTCTAAATTCGTCACCACAATATGGATTGTAACCATGCGAACTATGGTTTGCTCCTGCTGGTTTTTTTGGATAATTCCTCGGACTACGATTGTGGTCGAGAATCAAGTCCTCGTACATTTCGCGCATCTCATTCATCATTAGGCCATCAACCTCGTAACAAATAACAACAAACACAATTCTGGAAAATCATCGTAGATCTTCCAGGTTACGTGCCCCACGTAAAACATTTTTTAGCAATGCTTCGGCATGCCGTGCGAAAGGTGCTAAGGGTATACGATCGGTAATTTCTTTTGCAAAACTATAGGTCAATAAATCACAGGCCGTTTCTTTTTCAATTCCACGCGAGCGCAAATAAAATAGTGCGTCTTCGTCGAGCTGGCCTACCGTTGCACCATGACTACATTTTACGTCGTCCGCATAAATTTCTAACTGAGGCTTTGTGTCTACTTCGGCATATGGTGATAATAGTAAATTGTTATTTTTTTGTTCGGCGTCCGAATGTTGTGCATCGGGGTGCACATAAGAGATCCCTCGAAAAATCGCCTTCGCTTTGCCAGTCACTATACCTTTATAATATTCTCGGCTGATACCGTTTGCAGCTAGATGGTCGACTCTAGCAAGAGTGTCTACTTGTTGGCGCTCACCGGCATGGTACAAGCCATTGAGAACACACTCACATCCTTGCGCACTCAATTCGGAACGGATTTCATTGCGGGAGTACTTGCTGCCAAATGCCAGTGAGTGGGATGAAAATTGGCTGCTTTGTTGTTGCTGTATCTTCAATAATGCAACATGAAAAGCCTGTGTTGCTTCTTGCTGTATTTTATAGTGAGAAAGTCTGGCATTTTTGGCTAATGATACTTCTGTGGTTATATTATTAAAGTACACAGAGTCACTAAGGCTAATATATGATTCAATAATAGATGCTTGGCTATTTGGCCCCGCAATAATTAGATTGCGTAGGTGAAACCATGTGGCATCATTTTGTGTGGTGGTGATATAGATTAACTGAATGGGCTTGTCTACAACGACATTCTTTGGAAGATGTATATGGATACCATCTCGCATGAGTGCAGTATTAAGCGACACAAATCCATTAAGCCCAGAGTCAGCATATTTTGCCAAATGAGGCTCTATATCCTTGGCGTTAGTTCTCAGTTGATCCCCTAGACTAGCAATATGAATCTTGCTTTGAATTTCTTGCAACTGAGAGAGTCGCTCATCTAGTAAGCCATCAACAAACACCACACGATACACTTCAAGATCGGGAATGATAGCAGGACCAATGTCACGCTCAGTTACTTTGATGACAGGTAGTGTAGGAAAACGAAATATTTGCCTTTGCAGTGCTTTTAAATTTGTATATTTCCAATCCTCAACGCGTGGGGTTGGAAATCCTGAGCTTTCGAATTGGCTAAAAGCAGCTTCTCGTAAGTCGGTAATCCAAGGTACAGAGGCACCAGGCAAAACCTGCTGACTGATTTGCTGACGTGTGAGTCGATCTGCTCTGCTTTGTATTACAGCGCTCATGCCACAGCCTGTTCTCCTTGTAGCCATGCGTATCCGCGTCTTTCTAACTCAAGCGCCAAATTACGATCTCCGGAACGGACTATTTTTCCATCAGATAACACATGCACATAATCTGGCACGATATAGTTCAACAGCCTTTGATAGTGTGTAATGACGATAAAAGCTCGTTCTTTGTTACGTAACGCATTAACACCTCGCGCTACAACTTTAAGTGCATCGATGTCTAGACCAGAGTCTGTTTCATCCAACAGTGCAAGCTTTGGTTCTAACAATGACATCTGAAAGATCTCGTTACGTTTTTTTTCACCTCCAGAAAACCCTTCATTCACGGCACGTTTTAGCATCGAGTCGCTCATCTCTAAGGTTCGCATTTTTTCTTTTGCAAGTTCCATAAAATCAACTGCATCGAGCTCATCAAGACCACGTTTTTTGCGCAGTACGTTCACAGCCGTTTTCATGAAATAAACATTATTCACTCCAGGAATTTCAACTGGATATTGAAAGGCTAGGAAAATTCCTTCACAGGCGCGCGCTTCTGGGGATAACTCCAATAGGTTGTGCTCGTTATACCTAATCTCACCACTTTCAACGGCATATCCTTCATGACCCGCTAGAACATACGCCAAAGTACTTTTCCCGGACGCGTTAGGGCCCATGATGGCATGTACTTCTCCTTTATTTACATTGAGCGTAAGGCCTTTCAATATCAGTTTATTATCAACACTAACATGTAAATTTTTTATTCTTAACATACTCATTCACTCTTTAGACATTGAAACTTTCTCCACAACCACATGTATCTTTTAAATTTGGGTTATGAAACACAAACCCCTCATGTAAACTTTTCTTTTTGTAGTCAACACATGTGCCCTTAACATATGGGAAACTAATTGGATCGACATAAACCATTAACCTATCGTTAATTTCAAATGCATAGTCATCATCGTTATATTCGTCGATGAAATCGACGACATACATGAGCCCGGAACAACCTACTCTTTTGACGCCAAACCTAATACCGATACCTGATCCGCGCTTCTTAATTTGCTGTGCAATATGTTTAACTGCAGCCTCCTTAAAGATAAAACGGTCACTTAATTGTTGCTTATTAGCAGTTATGCCCGACAAATGCTCATATGAGTTTTCCATAGTCATTTCAATTTTTTAACCAACCGCTCCTTCAAGGCTGACATTCATGAGTTTTTGTGCCTCTACTGCAAACTCCATCGGCAATTCATTAAAAACCTGTTTGCAAAAGCCGTTTACTATCATTGATATTGCATCCTCCTCAGACAAGCCACGTTGTCGACAGTAAAACATCTGCTCATCAGCAATCTTCGAGGTCGTGGCTTCATGTTCGACTTTGGCACTTGAATTATTCACTTCTATATATGGAAATGTATGGGCACCACATTTATCGCCCATCAATAAAGAATCACATTGCGAATAATTACGCGCATGACTTGCGCCTTTTCCAATCTTGACTAAGCCACGGTAACTATTTTGGCCATGACCTGCGGAAATCCCCTTAGAAATGATAGTGCTGCTTGTGTTCTTGCCGATATGTATCATTTTGGTTCCGGTATCAGCTTGTTGGTAGTTATTCGTCACGGCAACGGAGTAAAACGAACCCACGGAGTTATCGCCCCGTAAAATACAACTTGGGTATTTCCATGTAATCGCTGACCCCGTTTCAACTTGCGTCCAAGATATTTTCGAATTGTTGCCTCTGCAATCTCCTCGCTTAGTTACAAAATTATAGATACCACCTTTGCCTTGCTCATTACCTGGATACCAGTTTTGGATGGTTGAATATTTGATCTCGGCGTTTTCTAATGTGATCAGCTCTACTACTGCCGCGTGCAATTGATTTTCATCTCGCATAGGCGCGGTACAGCCTTCGAGATAACTGACATAGCTGCCCTCATCAGCAATGATAAGCGTTCTCTCAAACTGACCGGTATTCGCGGCATTGATGCGAAAATAAGTAGAGAGTTCCATTGGGCAACGCACATTCTTTGGGATATAGCAGAACGAGCCATCAGTGAAGACTGCAGAATTTAAAGAGGCAAAAAAGTTATCGGTAGTCGGTACAACGGTGCCCAGATATTTTTCGATCAATTCCGGGTGCGTTTGTACGGCTTCTGAAAATGAACCGAAGATTATGCCTTCTTTTGCTAAGCGTTCTTTATAAGTGGTAGCAACAGACACACTATCAAACACCGCATCAACGGCTACGCCAGCGAGCGCGGCGCGTTCCTCTAAGGGTATGCCTAATTTTTCATAAGTCTCCAGGAGTTTTGGATCAACTTCATCTAGACTCTTCGGCCCATCATCTTTTGATTTCGGTGCAGAATAATAAGAGATATCCTGATAATTAATTGGTGCTAGTCTTAACTTTGCCCAATCGGGCGGTGTCAAGGTAAGCCAATGATAATAGGCGTTGAGACGCCATTGAAGTAGAAAGTCGGGTTCTTTTTTCTTGGCTGAAATTAAATATATGGTTTCTTCATTTAGGCCCGGTGGCACTGTGTCAGAATCTATTGGCGTGTAGAAGCCATGAGCATATGCTTTATTAACTAATGAACGAACTTGGTCAGATTGTGTTGATACTTCACTAGCCATGATAGAAACAACCTCCATATACCTTACTAAATTACTCAGGTATTATTCTCAATTAATCTGGTACTTTAGTCAAGCTAGTAAAAGAGATACTCACACAACTTATGGGTAAGTGAGGGTATTGGAAGCTTTTATCTTTTGTAATGTAAATTGTGTTTAGTTTTTAAAACACACTTCTAGTATGCGAGCTATAAAATAATGTGCCTTATTACATTAATTATTTCACATGAAGCTGTATCAGTATTTTCACTTATATATAGATTTTAATAAGTAAAGTTAATAGGCAATATATTATTTAATTATTTGTTGATGTAAGTGATTTTATAAAACTTTACTCTCCACAAGATTTTTAATGTTACTACGCTTTAGGGTACTGAATAACTTCTGGGGGAAAGCGGTGACGTTGATATGAATTTGTTGATTTATTCATCCAGTAATTGTCGCCTGGAAGCACTTAACTTGTTAGTACCGTTTAAATTTTAGCTGACATGCAATATGCACGTTTTTAACTTTCAACTATTTTGGCTATCAAATTAATATACCTTTCATCATAAACAATTTTATCGCGTTGGAAATGTAGCAAATAGAAGTAACGCAAACAATCCAACTTTGAGGTGGTGTTGGTTGTTTCTTTTTGATGCACCCCTTCCAAAAACAGGCTTAATGAACAATATACAAGCGCCATCTGATGAACTATGGCTTTAATTTGTAAACTTTGCACTTCAGAAGAAGATACTTTGAAATCGATTAGTTGTTGCCTCAGCGTTTTCAGTTTATTTTGGATGGGTTGAATCCACTCTTCTTCCCCTAGAATTTTTACAATCTTCTGGTCAACATAATCTAAATAAATATCATCGATTTTATATTTGAGAATATCTCTAAGAATTTGCATGCGTAAAGTATTGTGTGTGCCTTCCCAATTTTCAAACACAATACTGTCACGCAAAAGACGCGGCAATGAAGAAAAGTTCTCAATCGTTCCATTTCCACCCAACATATCAATTGAGTGATGCACATGATCAACACTCCACAGAGCAGAAATATACTTGTTGAGATTAGCCAGCAAGCGCAATAACAACGGTGTCTCGGGTTGTAGATATTCACCGCAATCGTATTGATCTTGCATCCTGGTGGTCGCCATTATCGAAGCCAGCATCGCTGAGTTTTCTGTCTTGATTCTTGCTAAGTTTTCCTTGACTAGTGGATAGTTGAATATGGTCTGTCCAAAAGCGATACGGTGTTTTACATATTCTAACGCGATTTGGTAAGCCCGTCTGCCCGCACCTAAAGTCGCAAACGTATTATAGATTCGAGAGAGATGGATAACATTATCCATTAGCATTTTAAAACCATCTTCAACTTTACCCATTGGATAAACATAAGAGTCGTGAAAATCGACCTCGCCAGTCGCCATAGTTCGTGTGCCAAGTTTTTCTTTCAATCTGCGCAGCGAATAATGATTTTTTTGTCCGTTTGGTAACTTTATAGGGACCAGAAACAACCCAACGCCTTTAGTCCCGGAAACTGACTCATCAAATCGTGCTGTTATCAAAAAAAGTTCTGCATTCGCGTTCGAGCAAAACCACTTTTCGCCCTGCACACGCCACTGTCCTTCTGAATCTCGATAAGCTAATGTATCGTTTAGCCCAACATCTGATCCACCCTGTATTTCTGTTACAAACTGAGCTCCAGTAAAATTGGTCTCATAACTAGGGTCGATGAGTTTTTCTAAGAATAAAGATTTCTCAGGAAAATCCGGGACGTTGCGCAAAACGCGAAGAATACCTGCGGTACATGCTAAAGGGCAGTTGTGGCCAGCTTCACCAGCATGACTACTAAGAAAAAATAACGCTAAACTTTCCAACATCATGCCTGGCTGAGATACCTTCTCCATCATTTTGCTGCCATAGATAAGATTCCCTGCTTGCATATAAGTAGAATGATGCACAATTTCATCACATCGATTCCCGATGCTATCGTATGCATCTAGTCTGGGTAAATTGTGACTGTTATCATTTTCTGCAACTAACGCATCTAACGTGCACGCCACTAGCTCACCAAAGTGCTCTAGTTCCTGATGGATACGATGCCAGTCTTTAGTGAAGTAATAGTGGATGGAATGCTGAAAATCAGGGTTCAGCGTATAAATATTTTTCTGTAATGACTTGCTCCACCCTCCCAAGGCTGCACGGCCTGCGAGGTGGCCCTTTCTTGTTGTCGTATTTGTGTTCGGAATCGTCATCAAAAGATATGGGTGTAACGTGTCATTTGCTAAGCCGTTAAGTTTAAATTAATAATGATCGTTTTGCTCGCGAGTTGATGCATACATCTTGTTGTTCTTTTATTTTTCCACATTATCTCCTTATCATACTCGTTGAAATCTCCAACACGTAATTTCCTTATTGAGACGGCGCTGCAACTTCATCGAAAGAATCGTACGAAAGATTAAATTTTCCTGTGCATGACGAATTGGTAGTTTTCCATAACTTGAATCCCGATTACCCCGAAACTACCAATTCGCCAGGCACACGTAACTACAGTGGTCGTGTGGCTCTAAGTCATTGATTGCTCGCTGTGGAAAAGGCACGTTTCACCTCCAATACGACAATAATTACATTAACTTGTCAGTGCCGTATCATTTGTTGAAGCAGATAATGGCAAGACCGACTAAATTTCAAGACGACTATCCGAAACAGGCTCATAAGCTTTGTTTAATGGGTGCCACTGATGCCAAATCCCATGCGTAGTGAAGGTAGACACCGTCTAAATCTAGAGTAGTTTTAAAGTGATTTAATGTTCCCCCAAACAACATAAACCAACACTAATGCCAGTAATATGTTAATAAAGTTTTCCATTTACTCACCTGTTGTTTATATAGATAATAATCTATAAGACCACCTTTATTTGAGTGCGTAAGGAATAGACAGTTACAAACCACACACCTCATTTTGGAGATCAATTTTTAAAATGCGTGCACCAACACTGAAAAGTTTAGCTAGGTATTGAGTAGAACTTACGGACCTAGATCAGTTAGACTAGTGATCGATTCTCCGAAGCCTAAATGCCTAGTAGATTGAATATCTGCTACCGGCCAATAGCGGTCATTCACCGATTAAACACATCATTAATTTCTGTTCTTTGGCTTGTAGAAATTAACTGCATTTTTATACAAAACATTAATCGCCTGTTCTTGTTTCAAGCTATTAACAACAAGGGCAAAATCATCATCGTTGAAAGGTCTTGCTGCACGAGTAGATGGAAGATCAGTCCCAAACATCAATGATTGTGGGTTAGCAGAATACAGTTCACAAAGCGCAGTTCCTACATCAAAGTCAACACGACCAAATCCCGTTGCTTTTACGCGAACACCTCGATCAGCAAGTTTGATGAGTGTACTAAAACCTGCTTTCGAAAGACCTAGATGGTCAATGCTGACTGCGGGCAAATCTACAAGCATTTGATAAAGGTCAGCTAGTTCCTTAGAGTCTACGTACAACTCAACATGCCATCCTACAACTTCATGGACACGTCTTGCCATACTATCAAGATGCCGAATTTCTTCGGACCCTCCGCGTTTAAGATTAAACCGAACCGCACGAACACCTGCATTGTTGAGTGCAAGTAATTCTTCATCTGAAACGGTTGTTGGTAACTGAGTTACACCTACAAAAGATGGGCCGAGCTTTTTTAGAGCGTCAACCAAATAGGACTGGTCAAAAGCCTGGAAAGAACCGGATACAACCACTCCTCCACAAAGTGAGTATTCTTTCATGTGGTTTAAATAATCTTCACATGCAAATGGTTCCGGAAGATATCCTTGATTGGGGACAAGTGGAAAACGATTGTCGACAATGTGAAGGTGTGTATCAAAGAGCTTTAAGTTTTGAATCAATAAAAATACTCCATTAAACAACCCCAACTATCTAATAACTATAGTTCCAATTTGTTTCCCAATACACCGAACAAGTACCAATGTCGTTTATGTGTGAATGTCCGCTTTGGGTCGTTAGCAGTCATACAACAATAAATTCATAATATTTCCAACCTAATGTCTGCTTTCGGCCAATAGCGGTCATTCAAATTATAAAAATAATGGGCGGCAAACCCAGTGAGTTTGCGATCGCCGATAACGAATGTCGGGAAAGCAGTAATATCGTTTCCCCGTGCGCTCTTTGCAGACTCATATGTCAGATTCCACAGATCCTTGGACTCCTAGCAACGGTCAAACTGCTCGCGCGGAATGGTTTAATAAAGCATTCTGAAAACCAACATGGTTACGCAACATGCAGGTTTAGCAGGATATTTTGAGTGCTTTTATTAGCGAGGCAATAAAAGCACATAACTTTTGTCGTATTTTATTGTTGTTGCTGAGGCTGTGTTTGTGGCGCGAAATTTTTCATCATTTCGGTCCATTGACTAAACCATTGCTCATATTGTTTTGGGTCCATCATTTGTCCACCTGGCATTTGACCCATAGGATTTCCACCGGCATGTGCGCCCATGCCGCCCATTATGGGTCCCATCATCCCCATCATTGGATTCGACATGCCGCCCATTCCTCCCATCATACCCATAGGATTCATCATCGGCCCCATCATGGCTGGATTCATCATACCCATCATTGGATTCATCATTGGGCCCATCATTCCCATCATCGGATTCATCATTGGACCCATCATTCCCATTGGATTCATC
>JAPUHH010000026.1 GCA_027297825.1 Gammaproteobacteria bacterium | reverse complement strand
GTGGTACCGACGCGCAGCAGAACAGGGGGTTGCAGATGCGCAGACCAACCTAGCTCTGATGTACGGCAAGGGTAAAGGTGTCCCTCAAGATTATGTTCTTGCATATATGTGGATAAATCTTGCTGCAGCACAGAATAGTACATTTGAAGAAATTAGAAATATAATTGAAAAAGAGATGACTCCCTCGCAGTTGGAAAAAGGGCAAAGACTCTCAAGAGAATGTCTTAGAAAAAACTATAAGGGTTGTTGAGTACTTCAAAACTGAATGACCGCTTACGACCCAAAGCGGACATTCGTATTAAGTTTAAATATAATCTTGGCTTAAGCTATTGGTATCAATTTACTCTAAATAATCAACGTTAGGATTTACAGAATTGTTGGTAAGACAGGTTGTATACGTGATCATTCCGGCAGTTCTATGGTTGGCCGTAGTTCTGGGCTACACAGTTGCCTATGGAACAATTCTTACCTCAACGTCTATGCCTACTATTCTCCCAGCATTTACTTCTAAATACTTAGCAGGCGCAGTTCCCGCAATTGGATTTTTGGCAACAGCTTGGACTACGATTAGAGGACGAAAAGAAATTGGTCGAGTCTCTATTGTTTCAGTAATTATCATCGCTTTGCTTGTTGTTGCTTGGTTTTTTGGGTTGGGATGATGGCATGAAGTACCAAGGAGAATCGGTTGTTAATATCTTGGCAGCAATAAACGTGGTAACGATTATCGGACTTCTTATTGTCTGCAAGACACTTGTAAAAATTCCAAATATTTGGGGTAAGTTTGTTTTTCATACAGTATTATGGATATGGATAGGATGGTTCGCTTTTCCGTGGCTAGGAGAGTGGCCATGACTCCAATTATAGAGAAATACTGAATGGCCGAAAGCGGACATACACAACTAATTCACTACCCCTAGTTTGACCAAAAACATAACCCCAGCATTGGTTTTGTTACCTGGATTTGATGGTACTGGCCGGCTGTTTTCTCCACTACACAAACAACTGATGGATAGTGTAAATACTATTGTTCTGTCCTATCCAAATGAAAAGCCGATGACTTATTCTGAGCTATGTCATTTTCTAAAAGATGAGTTACCAGAAACACCGTTTGTACTTCTTGGTGAATCCTTTGGTGGCCCATTAGCGATGCTGCTGTCACGGCGTACCGGCAACAATCTAAAAGGGATAATTTTGTGTGCGACTTTTGTAAAAAACCCTCAAGTTCTGTTATCCAAACTTATTCGACCCTTCCTTAGACCAAAACACTTACGCAAAGAAACACCCTCTTGGTATATAAAAACATTACTAACAAGTGGTCTATCAGACACGGCTTTAATTCACAATATACAGGCGGCTACTCGTGAATTAACTCGCGAGGTTTACTTCAGTCGGCTAAAAGAGATTGCTGACGTAGATGTAACAGATATTTTGAAGAATTGTGAATTGCCAATTTTATATCTCAGAGCATCTAAAGATCGTCTCGTGTATGAAAGCTCTATGAGATTGATTAAAAAGATCGGGAAAAATGTAACAGTACAATCGTTTGATGCGCCACATATGTTATTACAGACAAAGTCGGAGCAAGCTGCTCAAAGTATTAAGAAATTTTTAAATGAGGTGATAAAATAATGAATGTCCACTAACGACCCAAAGCGGTCATTCAAATGGAGCTAGGATTATGAGAATTTATAGGGAGACTACATTAATAAGTTATTAATTATTTACTAAATTAAAAAGAGGATTGTATGAGTAAAATTCTAGAACCTGCGAAACGGTTCTTCGATGCCTGTGAGACTGGAAAGGGATGGGCTGGCTGTAAAGAATACTGTCTACCTGATGCGACATTCTCTTCGCAAACAGGAGTACTTGCAGAAATAAACACACTTGAAGATTATTGCGAATGGGTGAAGGACTTATTTATACCCGTGCCAGATGGGCACTATGAGTTGCTTTTTTTTGCAGCTGATGAATCTCGTAAAACTGTTGCGGGGTATGGTGTATTTCATGGGACGCATACTGGCCCAGGTGGTCCGGTAGCACCCACTGGAAAATCTATTGCTACTGACTATGTTTATGCGATGGTATTTGAAGGCAATCGTATTCAACACGTGACGAAAATATGGAACGATACGATTACTATGCAACAACTCGGGTGGAATTAACTCCATTTGAGTGATTCTTATGATCGATGCTTTAATGTCCGCTGTTGGCCGAAAGCATACATTAGAATAAACAATCTACTGATTTTGCCAGGGCGCGCATGAGTTTTCACAGTCCATAAAAAAGGGTGTATAAGTTTTTACAGTGTGGCTATTATTTGCCTGAAACACGCTTTAATGCAGGAATTGTGCAGGAATAATTTATATTTGTATTACTATAAATACGTTAAAACCTAATAACTTATTGTTTTATTAATACTTTATTATAGTACTTGAGCTAAAGACAAACGCCATGGGGAAATGCGTTCTATTAAGGGTGATGCAAATAGAATAAACATTAATAAGAACAGCGCTGCAGCTACACCAGACAAACGTTGACGACCGCCAGAGTTCACGTTAATCATACTCTGACCAATCATGGCACAGCCCCCCATGCCACCAAATAAACCGGTTACGGTATTGGCAATACCTTGCCCCATGCACTCTCGATTCCCGCGTCCACGCGTATTGGTGACTTCATCGATAAGACTGAGTGTAAGCAAAGATTCAATCAGCCCTATTGCTGCCAGCACAAATGAATAGGGTAAAATAATAATCAGTGTTTCTAAATTAAATGGCACCGCTGGAAGATGAAAAGAAGGTAACCCTCCTTCGATGCTGGCCAGATCTCCTACCGTTACGGTATCTAGGTTCAACCCAATGACCAATAAGCTGACTACCATAATGGCCGCCAACGCGGCTGGAAAGCTGCTGGTTAACTTTGGTAAAAAATGAATAATCGCTATGGTAAGTAGAATTAAACTGGCAAAAATCACTAAAGCATTACCACTTAACCATTCCTTCACCCCATCAGGCGAAATGATCTGAAAATGTTGTAATTGGGCCAGGAAAATCACAATGGCTAAACCATTTACAAAACCCAACATCACTGGGTGTGGCACGATACGAATAAATTTACCTAGCCGTAACACTCCGGCTAGCATTTGAAACAAGCCTGTCAGAACCACCGCTGCAAATAGATATTCCACACCATGCTCAGCAACCAAAGCGACCATCACCACTGCCATGGCACCGGTTGCACCGGAGATCATTCCTGGGCGTCCGCCAAAAATAGCGGCTAAAATACCCACCATAAAGGCAGCATACAAACCCACTAGAGGATCCACCTCCTGCCACAAAAGCAAAGGCCACAGCTTCTGGCACCAGTGCCAGTGCTACTGTCAGACCAGACAAAATCTCGTTTTGAACACATACGCGACTCGCGCAACCAAGCTGAAACATTAAGTACCTATTGGGGTTATACGACGTGAAAGGGCGCGGAATATAACAGAAAATATTTATACAAAATATACAACTCTTGCGGTTTGACCCATCCCCATTTGATTACACAAATTCAGGTCACACGGATTTACTTTCGGGGATTATTAGGTTATGTGTATTATTAGTGATATGGATGTCGCACAGGACATTGAAACTATAGTATTAGACTACGCAATTAAAATGAATACGCCCGCCTTGCCGCTAAACCCATCAAGATTTCCGACAATAATCAAGCAACCGTGACCACAACTACTTTTTCATCTCTGCCTTTAGCACCCGAGCTACTCATGAATATCGAGTCCTTGGATTACCAGGCAATGACCCCGATACAGACACAAAGCTTGCCCGCTATATTAAAAGGTAAAGATTTACTGGCACAGGCGAAAACCGGCAGTGGCAAAACGGCGGCCTTTGCCATTGGCATTCTGCACAAATTTGAACCGCAAACTTACCAAACTCAAGCACTGGTACTTTGCCCTACACGGGAACTTGCAGATCAAGTAAGTAAAGAACTCCGTCGTCTAGCCCGTGCCATTCCAAACACAAGTATTCTGACCTTGTGCGGGGGTAAACCGATGGGCCCTCAACTGGCCGCGTTAGAGCGCAATCCGCATATAGTAGTAGGCACACCCGGGCGCATACTTAAGCATTTAGAAAAAGGTACGTTAAAACTGACTACATTAAAAGTTCTGGTATTAGATGAAGTCGACCGCATGCTGAGCTTGGGCTTTCAAGAAGAGATTATGCGCGTTATTGAGAGGACGCCACGACAAAAACAAACCCTACTATTTTCTGCGACCTACCCCAATGAAATAAAACACATCAGCAATACTATTCAGAAAGATCCTGTTGATATTCGCGTTGAAAGTTTGCACGACAATACAAAAATAAAACAAGTTTTTTATGAAATACAAAAAGGCGAGCGCACTAAAATATTAACGGCCCTATTAGAACATTATCGGCCTGAATCTAGCCTGGTGTTTTGTAATCGCAAGCAACAATGCCAAGAGCTAGCAGATGCTCTATGGCAGCAGGGATTTCATGCATTGGCCCTACACGGTGATCTGGATCAAAAAGAACGTGACCAGGTACTGGCACAAGCTGCCAATAAAAGCACTTCTATTCTTGTCGCCACCGACGTAGCAGCACGCGGCTTAGATATTAAAGATTTAAGCGCAGTGATTGTTTTTGAAATATCGCCAGACCCAGAAGTGCACATTCACCGCATTGGGCGCACCGGTCGTGCGGGCAGTGCAGGCCTAGCACTGAGTTTATTCATGGCCTCTGAAGCGCCTAAGGTGAACGCAATTGAAGATTATCAAAAGAATCCGGTTACTATTCGTAAACCCACTACGCTTAAAACACGAGAAAACTTCAAACTCAGCCCGCCGATGGTCACGTTGTGCATTAATGGCGGTCGCAAAGAAAAAGTACGTGCAGGTGACATTTTAGGGGCTTTAACCGCAAACACCGCTCTAGCAGGGCAACAAATTGGTAAAATTGATATTTTCGATCACTTTGCTTATGTCGCTACCGAACGCTCTATTGCCAAACAAGCCCTGAAAATTCTATCTGAGGGTAAAATTAAGGGTCGCAAATTCAGAGTGCGTAAGCTGCGTTAAGAACAAATATAATCAAACTAATTTCATGTAGCCATCAATACAAAACCATGAAAAGGCAGTAGCAAGATCTTATCTATGCGCAAAAAGAACAAAAAGCCTATCACCACGCTATTAAAATTATTGGAATTCGAGGTTGAGGTGATACAAAAGGATATTAAAAATATCCACTTAAGCGTGCGCCCCCCTGATGGCCAGGTTCGCGTCTCTGCACCCAGAGAAATGTCGCTAGACTACATTCGCATCTTTGTACATTCCAAGTTTGATTGGATACAGCGCCAGCAAGCTATAGTACTTACCCAAGCACAGGCTGCTCCATACAAGTATACCGATGGAGAAATACATTACTTTAAAGGTGAGGCATATAAATTAAAGATTATTGCTACGAGCGGTGCAGCACGTGTGGCACTCCATCAACATGACTTAACATTACACATTTGCTCGGCTGCGCCCATTACGAAACGCCAAGCTGCGATCGATACCTGGTATCGCCACGAACTTAAGCAAGAAATCTCCAACCTGATTGCAAAATATGAAAAACCAATGAGGGTATCAGTGAATGAATTTGGGGTTAAGAAGATGAAAACAAGGTGGGGATCATGCAACCCGACCGCGAAACGAATTTGGCTAAATCTAGAGCTCGCTAAAAAAACTTCCGAATGTCTCGAGTATGTAGTTCTGCATGAAATGGCACACCTGATTGAACGCAAACATAATAGGCGCTTTTACGCACTAATGAGCCAATACATGCCACAGTGGCGTGGCGTGAATGATAAACTCATGCTCACCGCAAATTTATAGCTATAGTGAAAGCCTATGGAACAAAGCATCGTTGGATACCACATAGATGACGAAGATCATTGGGTCGCTGAATTAACCTGCGGTCACTTCCAACATGTTCGGCACAACCCTCCCTTAGTGAGCCGCCCATGGGTGCTGACTGATGCAGGACGCACTTCTATGCTCGGATACAAACTTGAATGTAAAAAATGCGATGTAACCGCGGCTAAAGACTGAAAACAATTAAGCCGAGCAGGGAGTGAACCCTGCTCAGCTGATCTCTAACGCGCTTCTTGTTGGAAATTACGAGAACGATTACCAGAGCGACCCTGGCTTTTTGAATTCCACTTGAAAGGTGTCTGCCGGTTATTACCGCCCCCCGCTGCCGGTTTTTTTCTAGCGTGTTTCCTACCTGCCTGTTGTTGTCGACCACCGCGGCCATTATTAATTGGCTGCGCCTTAATTCTTGGGTCGGGTTCGAAATTTTCGATTACTTCTTTTGGAATCTCGCGCTTGAGAAGACGTTCGATATCTTTTAGTAACTTCAGTTCATCTACACATACCAGTGACATCGCTTCACCTTCATGACCTGCGCGACCGGTGCGGCCAATGCGATGAATATAGTCTTCCGGAACGTTAGGTAATTCGTAATTGACTACATGCGGCAACTGATTGATGTCGAGTCCTCGTGCAGCAATATCGGTAGCTACCAGTACTCGCACTTTACCAGCTTTAAAATTAGCCAATGCTTTGGTGCGCGCGCCTTGGCTTTTGTTGCCATGAATTGCAGAAGCTGCGAGGCCATCGGTTTCTAGCTGTTCTGCAAGACGATTTGCGCCATGTTTAGTACGGGTGAATACCAATACTTGTTTCCAGTTCTTGGAACCAATCAAGAAAGAAAGCAATTTACGTTTATTACTTTTATCTACCGGATGCACAATTTGCGTAACACTTTCTGCTGCGGTGTTGCGTCGCGCAACTTCGACTAACTCCGGCGACTTGAGCAATCTATCAGCCAGGCGCTTAATATCATTTGAGAACGTCGCTGAGAATAATAAGGTTTGCTTTTGTTTTGGTAATAGAACAAGCACCTTGCGAATATCATGAATAAAGCCCATATCGAGCATGCGATCTGCTTCGTCAAGTACGAGGATCTCTACTTTCGAAAGATCAACTGTGCGCTGGCCTACGTGGTCTAACAATCTACCAGGAGTCGCCACTAGAATATCTACACCATTACGTAATCTCTTAATTTGTGAGTTGATGCTAACACCACCAAATACCACCGTGGCACGCAATGGTAGGTGCTTACCATAATCATGCACGCTATTAGCAACCTGTGCGGCCAATTCGCGAGTTGGGGTCAAAACGAGAGCACGAATATTTCGACGCCCTTTTTC
>JAPUHH010000025.1 GCA_027297825.1 Gammaproteobacteria bacterium | reverse complement strand
GATCGTTATTTGGGCAGGACCGTTTTTGTCGGCACGTTATTAGCGCTAGTTTTATTATTCTCGATTGATTCAGTGATCGACTTAATCAACGACTTGGAGTCCATCGGCAAGCGTGGATTTACAGTTGGCCATGCTCTGTTGCAATTGTTGTTTCGCATGCCGCAACGCTTGTATGAGTTTATGCCGACTGCATTATTGTTAGGCACCTTAATTGGTTTGGGTAATTTGGCAGCAAATAGTGAATTGGTAGCGTTACGATCAGTGGGAATTAGTAAGCAACGCATACTTTGGTCGATATTGAAAGTTGGGGTCGTGCTACTGCTGTTGAGTATGTGGGTAGGGGAAACGGTTGCCCCTACAACAGAGGGCTATGTGCGCAGTTTAAATAAGACTAGTGACTTGAATAAAATCGCGATCCGCTCACGTCATGGTTTATGGGTGCGTGATGGTAGTCGGTACATTAATGTGCAAGAGATATTTCCGGATTACCGAATGACGGGTATCTGGGTGTATGAGTTAGATGAGCAATACAAATTAAAGCGCGCTAGTTTTGCTAAAAAAGCTGTGTATGAAAATGGTCTATGGCAGTTGTCTGAAATTCGTCATAGTTTGATTTCAGAGACGGGGATAGAAACAATCGCGGCAGATGAAGAGCATTGGGAGCGCTTGGTATCTCCGGATCTATTGGACGTGCTGACGGTAAATCCAGAACAAATGGGTGCGCAGAAACTTAAGAAGTACATCCGATATTTGGATGAAAACGAGCTAAATTCTCGTCGTTATCAGCTCGCATATTATAATCGATTTGCCGTTCCGCTTTCGGGAATTGCGATGCTCTTGCTTGCGGTGCCATTTGTGTTTCGTTCGGCACGTGCGGGAGGTTTGGGGCAGCGTATTGTTTTAGGTATCGGTATCGCGATAGCGTTTAACTTGACGAGTAGAGTGTTGAGTAACACGAGTGTTGTTTATGATATTCCTCCAATTTTAGGCGCCTTTCTTCCCACCTTGTTAGTGATCTTCATCGCTTCTATCGCGCTTAAAAAAATGGCATAAATCAGAGGTTTTTCGGTATTAAATAGGAGTTAGCTGTGTTTTGGATGCAATGTCATGCCAAGTGCGTTTTTGTTTGTCAAACAAGGACCATAGGTAGCCCAAGCCGAATGGTAGCCAAGAAATAATCGCAACAACGAAACGTATTAAGGCATCTAGCCAATCCATACTAGAGCCATCCAAGCGAGTAATTTTGAATTTCCATGTTTTCATGCCTAGAGTTTGCCCGCCACGTGTCCAAGACCAGGCATAAAAAAAAAATGAAATTACGTATATATAGCCTTGATAAATAATAAATAAAGGATGTTCTGGAGTGATGTTAAATGGGATGGCAAAAAATAAAGAAGCGAAAATTAAAATCGTGGCGAGTAGCAGAAAATCATAAAATATTGCGCCAAGTCGTCGCGCAAGTGAAATATGAAGTGAGGCTGATGAGCTATTTCTTTGCATGTTAAAGTTTTGGAAAAGATACAAAAGTTGCTTTTATTAGGTGAAATTCTTACACTAACAGTCCGTATATTGCTGGATTAGTGTGGATTGTTCAAATAGGTATAATAATTAGGAACGCTGTAAGGCCGAAGTTAAGTAGCATGAAAGTTTAAAGATGTATCACATCGTTCTTGTAATTTTTATTCTTGGCAACGCAGCACTGTTTTTAATCACGACATAATATTCACACTTCAATCCATTTGTTAGTGAATGGAAGTAAGTTTATGAGTGAAGCTACATTTTCCTTGCCCGCTGACCAGCCTGTTATAGAAGCTTTTTTAGATACCTTGTGGGTGGAAAACGGATTAAGTGAAAATACTTTATCTGCGTATCGAAACGATTTGTTGGGTTTGTCGCGCTGGTTATCTGAGTTAACAGTTAGTATTACGGAAGTGCGCCGTGATCATTTGCTGGATTATTTATCTTATCGAGTTCGGCATGGTAGTATGCCGCGCACATCTGCAAGATTGCTATCCAGTATCCGCCGTTTTTATCGTTATTTAGTAAGGCAGGGTACGGTACAAAAAGACCCATCTGCACAGATTGAATTTCCAAAATTAGGTCGGCCTTTACCGGAAACGCTAACAGAAGAAGAAATAGACCGTCTGCTCACTGCGCCGAATATAGAAAAATCGCATGGGGTACGTGACCGTGCGATGCTAGAAGTACTGTACGCTTGTGGACTGCGAGTAAGTGAGCTTGTGGGCCTAACATTGAATCAAGTGAACCTTAATAATGGGGTAATTCGTGTCATGGGTAAGGGTAACAAGGAGCGCTTAATCCCATTTGGGGAGCAAGCCAGCGATTGGATATCAAGATTTATAAATGAGGCTCGGTCTGACTTGCTGAAATCGAATCAGCAATCTGATGCTTTGTTTATCACTAATCGGGGTGCTGCAATGACGCGGCAAGCATTCTGGCACTTGATCAAAAAGCACTCAAAACGAGTAGGTATTACTAAACATCTCTCGCCACATACCCTTCGTCATGCTTTTGCAACACATTTGCTGAATCATGGTGCAGATTTACGGGTTGTACAGATGTTATTGGGGCATAGTGATCTATCCACCACCCAAATATATACTCATGTCGCACAAGCCCGGCTTCAGGAGTTGCATCGCAAGCATCACCCACGCGGGTGAATAAAGGTAATCTAGCAGGTGAAATTATTTATGCTGGATTTGGTCTTATATAAATAAATACTTTAATCCTTAGGGAAATCTAACAGGGAATGATTATGTGTAAATTAATTGTGTGTGTGCTTTTGTCGGCATTTTGTATGAGTTCAGTATGGGCAGGTGAAGCTGAAGATATTGCTAACATTAAAGAACGTCTCACCAAGTTAGCACCACAAGAACAACCGGGATCGATTAAATCTACTGCGGTACAGGGCCTTTATGAGGTGATGTATGGTTCTGATATATTTTACTTGTCCGCAGATGGGCGTTATGTTTTTCAAGGCACATTGCTAGATTTAGAAACGAATGAAAACCTTACTGAATCCACACGTACTGGAATACGCAGCAAACTAATAAAAGATTTGGATGAGTCAAAGATGATTGTGTTTTCTCCGAAAAACCCTCGTCATACGCTGACCGTATTTACGGATATTGATTGCGGCTATTGTCGAAAGTTGCATGCGGAAATGGCTGAGATAAATAGTTACGGGATTAAAGTGCGTTATTTGATGTTTCCACGCAGTGGACTTAATACGCCTTCATTCCAAAAGGCTGTAAACGTTTGGTGCTCTAAAGACCAACAAACTGCGATGACGAAATCCAAGGCAGGAGAAAGTATACCGCAAGCAAATTGTGATAACCCGATTGAGGCGCAATGGTTAATGGGCCAAAAAATGGGTGTAACGGGTACGCCAGCATTGCTGATGGAGGATGGGACTTTACTTCCAGGTTACAAGCCAGCAAAAAATTTAGCTGCTTTGCTAGACGCACAAGCTAAAGCTAAGTAAAGCCTTCATTGCGCATGCTGGAACAGCGTTAAAGAGTTTTTTATAATGTTCATTTATTTGGCAGTAAATTCCACTTCTCAAAAAGCGCTTCGCTTATGCGTGCGAGCTATTATTTTATGCTGGGCTCTAGCAGTTTGAAATTTCATTTTCCAGATAGTGATGAATTGCGGGTATTGAGGTAAATAGAATCGATGCCCGTATATATTTGCTAGGGTAAAGTTTTTTCACTGCAAAAAAATAGCTAGAGATTTGCTTTTGGTACTGCATGGCTTGTTGAATCATCGTGTCTTTGTTGACTTCAGAGGTAGTTTTAAAATCTATTATCCATACAGATGATTCAGTGATCACTAAACGATCAATGATGCGATGAAGAGCTTTGCCATTTTCTATAAAGCAAACAGGCACCTCGCTTAGAATTTCTTTACCCGATTCCCGGGTAAAAATTTCTTTTAGCTCGGATGCGTTGAGGCATTGATTTACTTCTTTGCTAGCCATAGAGAACTCTTTCGCAGAAATTTCTTTGTTTAAGGCTAATTCAGTTTTGCGATGTAAAGCTTCTGAGTCATGTGGTTTATTTTTTGCCAACAGTTCAAATAGTTTGTGCACCAATGTGCCGTAACTGGCAAGTGCTGTATTCGCTGTGGCAAGTTCAATTGCATCCGATTCCTGTTTTTCAAGCTTTGTAAATGGTTTGCTTAGATCATGAGTAGTTTCAATATACTCAAAATTCTCCTTAGAGGGCTGTGTTTTTATGCAAGGGGGTGTGCCGTATTTAAATTGCCAGGCTTCAAGACTAGAATCTTTTGGAGTCTCGGCAATAGCCTGATGAATAATTGAGAACCAATTATTGCCTTGATTTCGTTTGGCTTCTACACCGCTGATGAATAAGTATTGTTTTGCGCGTGTCAAGGCAACATACAGCAAATTCAATTCTTCCTTCCAGTTTGTAGTAGATTGTTGGTTCAGTAAGGCTTGTGTTTTTTGGTCTAAGTTTTGTTTGCGACCGGTAATAAAAAATTGTTCTGGCCGTTGGGCCTTGAAAGGCCAATTAATCACTGTTTCATAGGCTCGTTGTTTGGGTGGTAATGAGCCTGTGTCGATAAGAAATATTACAGGTGCTTCTAATCCTTTTGCTGAATGTATTGTCATAAGTTGAATGGCATTTTCTTCTTGCTGATGCGCTTTTGTATCGCTTGCGCTCGCGTTACTAATGCCTGGTTTTTGGATCAAATTTAAAAACGATTGAATGCTCGAATAACGGCCTGCATCAAGGTCCAGTGTAAGCTGTAGCAGATGGGTGAGGTTTGTTAGTACTTGATGTTTTTTAGTCGGCATGCAACAGCTCGCATAACGAGTAAGAATATTAATTTCAAAGTATATCTTATCCAATAGGTCGTGCACGGGGATTCGATTCGCAAGGTGCTGCCACTTTTGTAGTTGCTCGTAG
>JAPUHH010000243.1 GCA_027297825.1 Gammaproteobacteria bacterium | reverse complement strand
CCTCTCGAAAATCGATACAAAGGCGAAAATCTCGATATCTCCGACTTGAGAAGTATTTTTTCAGATGTTGAAGAAATATAAAAACGAACCTGAGAAACACTCAGCACTTGGTCCAAATTGGCAGGATTTTAGGGATAGTGCGATGCGCCGCAGATTAAACTGAATGAGACTCATCCGATCGAGCCAATACCCGTTTAGCTGAAAATAATCACTCGTTATCCTAGCTATCAGAAAATAGTAGGTTTTCTACCGTAAAATTCTAACTTATTCATTTTCTTGGTAGAAATGTGAAAACATCGTACTTATAAAGCTTTGAGTACATATTGAGTTTGACATCTAATGTTAGGAATATTTCGAAAATCTAAATTACGCACCTCCTTATTCCCCCGTAATGATAGAACTGAAATTGAGGGGGAGGTTTATATTAAGCGCCTAGGAAAACCTACTCTACGTGGGACTCGAGGCAATATTTGTGCAGGGGGCTTGTTCGTTGAAATTTTCAATAATGATCTAGAGAAGGGTAGAAAAGTAGAAATAATTCTTGTAACGCAAATAGGTTCGATTAAACGAATATCTAGGATGATGGGTATAGTGATCCGTACGGATGAAAGTGGTGCAGCGCTTGTGACGTACAAAAAAGAAGATTTAAAAACCACTCAGGAAGTGCATCAAGCAGAGATGATGCTAAAACAAGAGCTTGGTGAAGTCTAAATACTTCATCATTGGCTAAAAGGCCAATTTTTACAGACAAGCTGTAAGGTTGAATATTTCGTAGTCTCTATAATATACCTTGTAGTTTCTCTCCTTCTGAAACTGACCCACGTCCCCTACTAAAGCGTGGGTTTTTTTTGCCTAGCATATTTCAAAAAATTATCTAAATTGTTAATTCGCTACAGAATTTTGCTGTGTTAGCATCAAACCATGGATGCATTATTATTGATTGCTCATGGAAGCCGTAGGGAAGCCTCGAACGATGAGGTGAGAGAGTTAACTCGTGAGCTTGTACAAAAATCAAAGCGTAAATTTAGTATCGTCGAATGTGCATTCCTGGAATTGGCCATCCCTTCTATCCCCGAGGGGGTTACCATATGCGTACAGAAAGGGGCAAATAGCATAACGGTTCTTCCTTACTTTTTATCTGCAGGGCGCCATGTAGCTGTTGATATTCCTGAAGAGTTAGGCAAAGCTATGCAACTTCATCCACAGCTAGAGATCAAAGTAGCTCCTTATCTTGGCTCAGCTAATGAGATCAGTAGTATTTTAGTGTCGTTGAGTAAACAAGCAGCCTAAAGATAAATAACGGCTATTGTTTGTATTTGTAATACTTTAAATACCGAGTGATTTAAGACTCTCTTTTTTGACTGCAGAATAGGGTGAGTTTCTAACTTGATCATGAATCTTCATACGGTAACGAACAAACTTATCAACCTCCGTAAAGTGCATAAAAGGATTGCCTTCTAGTTCTTCACCGAGTGTTGAAGTTTTTTGTACTGCATAATGGTGCCCAGGATGAATCACGATAGATGCAGGAAGTTCGTCTCGAAATCGTTTTAGGGTAGTGTGCATTTGTTCCGGATCGCCGCCGTGTAAATCACAACGACCACAGCCAAAGACGAACAATGTGTCCCCTGTAATTAGATCATCGCCAACACGATAACAAGCTGAACCTGGTGTATGTCCCGGAGTATGTAATATATCAATTTCAGTATTGCCAAGCTTTATATGGTCCCCACCATGATGCAGACTAGGTTTAACTAATTCAGCTCCCCAAAATTCGGCCTCACTCTTTAGCAGATGTACTTGTGCATCATATCGACTTAATAATTGGTCTAGTCCATTAATATGATCATGATGACTGTGTGTTAATAAAACATCTGTAATGGAAACGCCAAGTTGTTTTGCTCGACTAATGATTGTAGGTACGTCCCAAGCAGGATCCACCACAGCTGCAGTTTTGCTTGGCTCGTTTACAAGTAGATAGATGAAGTTCTCCATCGGGCCAAGTTCCATGGCTTCAATGGTGTATTCAGATGAGTTACTTGGCATATTTAACGTTTAAAACTCCAGATAAAAGTATAAATATGTGACAATAATATATAGGTTATCGGATGCGTGACCGTATAACAATAAATAATGTAATGGAGGAGGAATCCAGATGGAAGCTAAAATTATTTGGCTTTTTATATTTGTGTTTCTGTATTGGACATACTGTATTTTCTGGGGAATTAAAGGCGCAATGTCGGCTAAGACGGCTAGTGATTATTTCATTGCGGGTCGTGGAATTTCAATTTGGGTGTTTGTGTTGGCTGCAACGGCCACTTCTTTTTCTGGTTGGACATTTATGGGACATCCTGGTCTGATATACAGAGATGGGTTTCAGTATGCCTATGCATCCTTTTATGCCATCACCATACCTTTCACTGGTGTGATATTCCTAAAACGCCAGTGGATTTTGGGGAAACGTTTTGGGTTTGTCACACCTGGCGAGATGTTATCTACGTATTTTAGGTCAGATGCTATACGTCTTCTTGTCGTACTTGTGGCTTTAGTGTTTTCAATTCCTTACTTAGGTGTGCAACTAAGAGCATCTGGATTTTTATTTAACGTTCTTACTGATGGTTTGCTTGATGTAAATGTTGGCATGTGGATGCTCTCTGCTGTGGTAATTATTTATGTAGCATCAGGTGGGTTAAGAGCCGTTGCCTATGTAGACACCTTGCAAGCAATATTGCTTGCGTTCGGAATTGTTGCAATCGGCTTAATTACTTTAAATTTTGTTGGCGGCTTTGAAAGACTAAACGAGGGCATCGCTGCTTTAGCCAGCATAGATGAAAAACGAACTCCGGCAGATTACAGTCACTACATTGCAATACCAGGCGTCATTCAGTTTGTCAGTAATGGACCTTCTGCAATCGGTGGGGCATGGACGGGAATTATGATCCTGACTTATATGTTTGCGCTTATGGGTATTCAATCAGCACCCGCATTCTCCATGTGGGCATTTTCCAATAAGGACCCAAAACCCTTTGCACCACAACAAGTTTGGGCATCTTCATTTGGAATAGGATTCATACTGATGGTGTTTACTGCGTTTCAAGGATTGGGCGGCCATTTTCTAGGTGGAGATTTGAAGTTTCTCGAAGTCCATCCAGAGTTAGTTAACAATGTCATGGCTGCAGGCTTGCAAGGCAAAGACTTAATGGAGTCAGCTGGGAAACAAGGCATGTTAGTTCCCCAGTTAATTCATTTATTAGCAGGTTCGGTACCGTGGTTTGTAGGATTATTAGCTGTGTGTGCCTTAGCCGCAATGCAGTCTACCGGTGCGGCCTATATGTCAACTGCGGGAGGTATGTTGACACGCGATATTTTGAAGCGCTATGCCATGCCTCATGCCACACATGCACAACAAATATTTTGGGGGCGAATTGGTGTAGTTGTGATCGTGCTTGCTGCGTTAGTAGTAGCGACAACTAGTAAAGATGCGCTCGTGTTGCTTGGTGGTCTTGCTGTAGCGTACGGTTTCCAAATGTGGCCTGCATTAATTGCGGTATGTTGGTGGCCATGGTTAACTCGTCAAGGTGTAGTGATTGGACTCATTGCAGGATTAATTGCGGTAACATTCACTGAGAGTATCGGATCCCAATATATGCCCTGGGGTAGATGGCCCTGGACTATACACTCTGCGGGTTGGGGGATCTTTTTTAACTTAAGTCTTGCGATTCTTATTTCTACATTTACTCAATCAAATAATGACATGTCACATAAGATGAAGTTTCATAATTTCCTACGTGAACATACTTCATTGTCTATTGCTAAGCGCCGAAGCTTAATTCCTATGGCGTGGATTATTACCTTGGCATGGTTCTTCTTTGGGATAGGGCCTGGAGCTGTAATAGGTAATACCATCTTTGGCAATCCAAATGATGCCAATACCTGGATATTCGGCATGCCATCGATATGGGCGTGGCAACTATTATGGTGGGCATTAGGTGTATTCATGATGTGGTTCCTCGCATATAAGATGGGTATGTCCACAGTCCCTGACAAG
>JAPUHH010000242.1 GCA_027297825.1 Gammaproteobacteria bacterium | reverse complement strand
AAACATGCCCAGAATGGTGCTGCTCTGCTGATCAAAAAACCTTGCCATTGCACTCGGATCGATTCCTGGAACAGGTACATAGGTGCCGATGCGATACACAATAAGCGCTAGCAACACAAACACCAAACGTTTGCGTAATTCTGAAACCTGTCCTAATCCTGCAAGAGAACCGATAGTATTTGCACCTGAACGAGCCATTAGTCTTCTATTGTTCCCCCAGCGGCTTCAACTGCTTTTCTTGCACCAGGTGTAAACATCAAACCTTTGGTTTTTACCGCAGATTCTAACGTTCCAGATAAAATTACTTTCACTTTCTTAGCGGTTGCATGGACTAATTTTGCATCTTTCAAGGCATCGATATCTACTAATTCTTCATTAACGATTGCCAACTCATGCAAACGCAATTCTGCCGTGTCTTTTGCTTTACGAGAACGAAAACCGATTTTAGGTAAGCGTCGCTGCAATGGCATTTGACCACCTTCAAATCCAACTTTGCGGTATCCACCTTTGCGGGAACGCTGACCATTATGACCGCGGCCACAAGTTTTTCCGAAGCCTGAACCAATTCCACGACCCACACGTTTTCGGTTGGAGCGACTTCCTGCTGCAGGTTTTAGAGTATTTAGATCCATTTTATTAGTCTTTATTAATAATACGATTATGCTTCTTCGACTCTCAACATATAGCTGATCTTATTGATCATGCCTCTATTTTCAGGCGTATCCATTACCGTCACAGGACTATGAATACGTCGAACTCCTAAGCCTAGCGCACACGCTTTATGTGCAGCCAGTCTGCCACTTAAACTTTTTACTAAGGTTACTTTTAATTGCTTGCTCATATCTAAAGAACCACTAAATAATTATGACAATATATCTTCTACTGTCTTACCACGCTTCGCAGCAATCAACTCTGGGGATTGCATCTTGGATAGTGCATTAATCGTAGCTCGAACCACATTAATCGGGTTTCTAGATCCAATGCATTTAGATAAAACATTCTTAACACCAACCACTTCAAATACTGCACGCATTGGCCCACCAGCAATAATTCCAGTACCTACTGAAGCTGGTTTCATAAATACTTTGGCTGCGCCATGGAATCCAACAACTGGGTAATACAAAGTCCCATCTCTAAGCGGCACATGTTTAAGTTCCTTGCGGGCCTTTTCCATTGCCTTTTGAATTGCTAGTGGAACTTCACGCGCTTTACCATAACCCATACCTACTTTTCCGTTTCCATCCCCAACAACAGATAGCGCAGTAAAACCAAACTGGCGACCGCCTTTAACTACTTTTGCAACACGATTTACCGTAACCAACCTTTCTTCAAGGCCGTCTGTTATTCTTGCTGGTTCGTTAGCTGCCATATTTTATAATATCCTGTGTTATATCGACTAAAACTTCAAACCAGCTTCACGTGCTGCTTCAGCTAAGGCTTTTACGCGACCATGAAATCTATACCCTGATCGATCAAAGGCCACTTTTTCCAAGCCCTTTTCTTTGGCTCGCTCCGCTACTAGTTTCCCTACCGCTTTGGCCGCATCAACGTTACCGGTATATTTCAATCCACTTCGAACATCTGTTTCTAAAGTAGATGCACTTACTATCGTCTCATTACCTGTTGGCGCAATAACCTGAGCATATATGTGCTTAGGGGTACGATGTACAGACAAGCGATGTGCTTTTAAATTAGCAATTTTACTTCTTGTCTTGCGCGCACGACGTAATCTGGGGTTTGCTTTACTCATATCTATTGACTGTTGTTTATTTCTTTTTCGCCTCTTTGCGAATTATTCTTTCGTCAGAATATTTAACACCTTTGCCTTTATAAGGTTCAGGTGGACGATAAGCCCGAATTTCTGCGGCAACCTGACCCACTTTTTGTTTGTCTATGCCTGAAATTACTACTTCAGTTTGACTCGGTGTCTCTATTTTAATCCCCTCTGGAATTAAATAATTAACAGGGTGAGAAAATCCCAAAGTTAAATTTAGAGAGTTACCTTTCAATTGCGCCCTATAGCCAATACCAACAAGTTCTAATTTACGCTCAAATCCCTTACTTACACCTGTAACCAAGTTGCTCATTAACGATCGCATTGTGCCTGCTATTGCCGTGCTCTTTGAATCGTCATCGAGCATTACGCATAATAGATTTTCTTTCTGTTCAACTTTGATATCGCTATGAATTTCCATAGTCATCTCACCAATAGGACCTTTAACTGCAAGATGTTGACCTTGCAACTTGATGTCCACTCCACTTGGTATTTCAATAGGTTGTTTTGCAATTCGTGACATATTATTTACTCAACTGTACACAATACTTCGCCGCCATGACCCGCAGAACGTGCAGCACGATCGCTCATCACACCTTTCGATGTCGACACAATTGCCACCCCCATACCACCTATCACTCTTGGTAATTCGCTTGCATTTCTATACACCCGCAAACCAGGTCTGCTAACTCGCTTTAGTTTAGATATGACTGGCTCACCCATATAATATTTTAGTGTTACCGATAAATTCGACTTGGCACCGTCTGCTTCTGCTGCATAATCTTCAATAAAACCCTCATCTTTTAGCACACTTGCGATCGCTATCTTCGCTGTTGACGAAGGCATAACCACTATAACTTTTCTGGCTGTTTGTCCATTACGAATGCGTGTCAGCATATCGGAAATGGGATCATTCATACTCATAACGTTGTCCTAATATTTGTCTTAACGAATACAGCTAGCGACATTACCAACTTGCTTTCACCAATCCCGGCACATCACCACGCATCGCTACTTCACGTAATTTATTTCGCCCTAAACCAAACTTGCGATAGAAACCTTTAGGACGCCCAGTAAGACTGCATCGATTACGCAAGCGTGTTGGACTTGCATTTCTAGGTAATTTTTGTAATTGCAAAATAGCTGCAAGTTTTTCTTCGTAACTGGTTGTAGGGCTTTTTACAATAGCTTTGAGCTTAATACGCTTAGTAGCACAGCGACGCACCACTTTATTACGTTTTTTCTCACGCTCTACCATTGATGTCTTTGCCATCCGCTTATGCCTTTTCTTTTCTTAAATTCTATTTCTTAAATGGAAAACTAAATGCTTCTAACAATGCCTTAGCTTCTTCATTCGTTCTCGCCGATGTGGTAATGGCAATATCCATACCACGAATTGCATCAATTTTGTCATAGTCAATTTCTGGGAAAATGATTTGCTCAGTTATACCTAAGCTATAATTACCTCGACCATCAAAAGACTTAGCATTCATGCCACGGAAATCACGTATACGAGGTATAGCAATGCTAATTAATCTGTCTAAAAACTCATACATTCTTGCTTTTCGTAAAGTTACTTTGCATCCAATTGGGTAATCATCTCGTATGCTAAAGCTAGCAATAGACTTTCTAGCTTTAGTCACAACAGCTTTTTGGCCGGCAATTTGTTCAATATCTCGAACAACTTTTTCAATAACTTTTTTATCGCGCACTGCTTCACCTGCACCAATGTTTAAGGTGATTTTCTCAATACGTGGCACTTGCATTATATTCTTATAGCCCAGCTTCTCCATTAGCTGGCTACGAACTGTTTCCATATAAAATTGTTGTAGTCTGGCCATTTTATTTCCTATACATCCACAACTTCGCCGTTTGATTTAAAATAACGAACTTTTTTATTATCTTCTAATATTTTATACCCAACTCGGTCACCCTTGTTAGAAGCTGGATTGAATATCATCACATTCGACGCATCTAATGACATTTCTTGCTCAACAATACCGCCAGTAACACCTGCGTTTGGGTTAGGCTTCATATGCTTCTTAACAATATTGATACCTTCGACAACAACTCGCCCATCACCAATGACTTTCAAAACCGTACCGCGCCGGCCCTTGTCTTTGCCTGCGATTACGATCACATCATCCCCTGTACGAAGTCTATTCATCTTTGCTAAATCTGATTCTGTTATTGAGTAAGTTAATTTATTTAAATTTTCAGTAATCTTTTATTCACAAGCCTTACAAAACTTCTGGCGCTAATGAAATAATTTTCATGAAACGCTCTGTACGCAACTCGCGTGTTACGGGTCCAAATATACGTGTGCCAATAGGCTGAAGCTTCTCGTCAAGTAATACAGCTGCATTATTATCAAATCGAATTAACGACCCATCTGGACGACGAACACCTTTTGCAGTTCTAACTACTACGGCGTTATACACTTCGCCTTTCTTTACTTTTCCACGCGGGATCGCATCTTTGATACTAACTTTAATAATATCTCCAATTCTGGCGTAGCGTCTGTGAGAGCCGCCTAACACCTTGATGCACATAATTTTTCTTGCACCACTATTGTCAGCTGCTTCCAGCGTAGTTTGCATCTGAATCATAAACTACCCCTTTTCACACCTAAGACTCTAAACCACGCACTAGCACTTCTACTAAGCGCCATGATTTAGTTTTTGAAATTGGACGACATTCGCGTATAGACACTTTATCGCCTATTAAACATTCATTTTCTTCATCATGAGCATGTAATTTTGTAGAGCGTTTTATATATTTCTTATACAAAGGATGCTTCACTTGGCGCTCTAACAACACCGTTATCGACTTATCCATTTTGTCGCTAACAACCATGCCTTGCAGAGTACGAATCTTATTCTGTTCTTCAGACATTCGAAGCTCCTGCTATTAACTCTTTAATACTTATAATCTGCATATTCTATGTTGCTTTTTCAGCTATTTTTTTCTCATTCATAATTGTCTTCACTCGTGCAATATTTCTTCGATTTAGCTTAAACATATGCACACGTGAGGCTTGTCCAACACCACGTCGCATACGCAAATTGAATTGCTCTTTACGCAAATCGAGGAGCTCTTTATATAACTCTTCATGTGTTTTTTTATTTAATTCTTCTGCTTTCATTTTCTTACATTACATTATCGTGCGTGATACAAATGCTGTCTTAACTGGAAGCTTGGCGTCGGCTAAACGAAATGCTTCTCTCGCAATTTTCTCATCCACACCTTCCATCTCATAAAGCATCTTTCCAGGCTGGATCCTGCACATCCAATACTCAACATTACCCTTACCTTTACCTTGCCTAACCTCTAAAGGTTTCTTGGTAACAGGCACATCTGGAAAAATACGGATCCATATTTTACCGCCACGTTTTACATGTCTCGTCATCGCACGGCGTGCCGCCTCAATCTGGCGAGCAGTAATTCGTCCTCTTGTAACGGCTTTTAATCCAAATTCGCCGAAGCTAACTTTATTGCCATTTAACGCAAGCCCGCGATTACGACCTTTTTGTTGCTTACGAAATTTAGTGCGTTTAGGTTGTAACATTTCTATGCGCCTTAACTTTTATTTTCTCTTTTTTTAGCACGACCTTTAGGCTGCTCCGCGCTTTCTTCTTCGGCTTTTGCTTGTAGGTCGTATACATCACCCTTATAAATCCATGTCTTAACGCCGATAATTCCGTATGTAGTCTTAGCCTCAGCAAAGCCGTAATCAATAACGGCTTTTAATGTATGCAAAGGCACTCTTCCTTCTCTATACCACTCACTACGTGCTATTTCAGCGCCATTTAGACGTCCTGCAACACGCACCTTCACACCCAATGCCCCTAAACGCATAGCATTGCTTACTGCTCGCTTCATTGCACGTCGAAACATAATTCGACGTTCTAATTGTTGCGAGATACTTTCTGCTACGAGCTGCGCATCGATTTCTGGTTTACGTATCTCTTCAATATTTATTTTTACATTATTAATACTAAGCTCTGTGCGTCGCGCAATTTCTCTGCGCAAAGCTTCAATGTCTTCACCTTTTTTGCCAATTACAATTCCTGGTCGTGCGGTATGTATGGTTATGAATGCAGCTCGAGCAGGTCGATTAATTTGAATTCGACTTACAGATGCTTGCGAAAGTTTTTTCCTTAAGTAATCTCTAATTTCAAGATCACTGCTCAATAACTCGGCATAGTTACGACCTTCTGCATACCACTTGGATGTCCATTCCGTAGATATCCCTAATCGCATTCCTGTTGGATGTACTTTTTGACCCATGATCTAGCACCAGCTCCAATTAATATTTAAAACGATAATTTCGCACATATTCCTAGCACCTAGCCTTGTTTAAAACAACAAATATAATGTTCTTGCATATATCTTTTTACTTAGCTATCGCTAACCTCAACGGTAATGTGACTGGTACGTTTTAATATCCTCGCAGCTCGACCTTTCGCACGTGCTTGAAAACGGCGATGTGTCGGACCATCATCTACAAATATTTTTGAAACTTTAAGTTCATCTATATCTGCACCTTCATTGTGCTCAGCACTCGCAATAGCGGACTCAAGTATCTTCTGCACAGTTTTAGCCGCACTCTTTGGACTAAAGCGCAGAATTTCTAATGCACGATCCACCTTTTTGCCGCGAATCTGGTCTACAACTAAACGCGCTTTTTGCGGAGTAATACGGATAAATGTAAGTTTCGCTGATACTTGCATAACTATTTCGCTTTTCGATCTCCAGAGTGGCCTTTAAACGTACGTGTGGCCGCAAATTCTCCAAGTTTATGTCCAACCATATTTTCATTTATTGAAATTGGCATATGTAGTCGTCCGTTATGCACTGCAATCGTTAATCCAACCATTTCTGGAGTAACTAGTGAACGTCGAGACCATGTTTTAATTGGTTTGCGATCATTCATTGCTACCGCCTTATCTACTTTCTTCATCAAGTGATGATCAACAAACGGGCCTTTGCGTAGCGATCTTGGCATTGACTATCCTTTATATAAATTTGTTTAAGTATTATTTAAAATTTATTATTTGTTTCTACGTCGCACTATCAAACGATCTGTGCTTCGATTACTTCTTGTTTTAAATCCTTTCGTAGGGGTTGCCCATGGCGACACTGGGTGTCGACCACCTGATGTCCGACCTTCACCACCACCATGCGGATGATCTACTGGATTCATTGCCACACCACGAACAGTGGGCCGCACTCCACGCCAACGTTTGGCGCCCGCCTTACCTAATTTACGTAAGCTATGCTCAGAATTGCCTACTTCACCAATCGTGGCACGACATTCCGAAAGTACTTTTCTTACTTCGCCAGAACGCAAGCGAAGAGTGACGTAATTACCTTCACGCGCAACAATTTGAATACCAGCACCCGCACTACGACCAATTTGGGCACCTTTATTTGGTTTCATTTCAATACAGTGCACAACCGTACCCACTGGAATACTTCGAAGAGGCATGGTATTTCCAACTTTGATCGGCGCTACGACACCTGACTGCACTTGATCATCAGGCTGCAGTCCTTTAGGAGCAATGATGTATCGACGCTCACCATCCGCGTATCTCAACAACGCAATATTGGCGCTGCGGTTAGGATCGTATTCAATCCTTTCTACTTGAGCTGTTATTTCGTCTTTATTACGCTTGAAATCAATAATTCGATAGCGTTGCTTATGTCCACCACCCTGATGACGGGTCGTAATTCGGCCAGCATTATTACGGCCACCATTTTTACTTTTCTCTTCTAATAAAGGCTTATATGGACCGCCTTTATAGAGTCCAGGTGTTTTAACCTGAACGACATGACGTCGTCCTGGTGATGTAGGTTTTGCTTTTGCTAATGCCATATCGAACTCTGGTTTACTCAAACCCACCAAAATCTATATCGTGGCCCTGCTCTAAAGTTACAATCGCTTTTTTCCAATCAGAACGTTTGCCCATTCCTTTTCCAAAACGTTTGCTTTTACCTTTGATATTCATTGTATTAACCGCTGCAACTTTTACTTCAAATAATTTCTCTACAGCTAATTTTATTTCATCCTTATTTGCATTAGGCAAAACGCGAAATATGTGTTGATTGTTTTTATCTGCGTCTATCGCTGTTTTCTCCGACACATGAGGAGACAGCAACACAGTCATGATGCGTTCTTCTTTATTCATTGCAACCATTCCTCTATTGCTTCTAACGCATCTTTAGTAACAACAACATTCTTATACTTCAGCAAACTAACTGGATCTATGCCACCTACTTCTGTTACGTCGACGTGAGGGAGGTTGCGCACAGACAAGTATAAATTTTTATCCGCTTCTTCAGTAATGATTAAAGCCGAACTAAGCGAAAGTTTTTTAAGATTCTCCAAAGCTTGCTTGGTCTTAGGCTCTGTAACAGTAAAATCTTCCACTACATGCAAACGTCCTTGTCGTGATAACTCTGAAAACATGCTTGCATAGGCTGCACGAACCATTTTCTTATTTAATTTCTGCTTGTAGTTGCGCGGTCTAGCAGCAAAAGTAACGCCACCGGAACGCCATATAGGGCTGCTCAATGTGCCTGCGCGCGCCCGACCGGTACCTTTCTGTCGCCAAGGCTTAGCACCGCCACCCCTAACATCACTACGGCTTTTGTTAGCTTTCGTACCTGCACGACCGCCAGCAAGATAGGCTGTAACGGCTTGATGCACTAATGGCTCATTATACTCTCGTGCAAATATCTCATCAGATACCGTTACAGTAGTATTTTTGTTAGCAATTGAAAGTTTCATATCTGTTCTTTAGTTTTATTCTTCTGCACTCACTTGAGATTCATCTACCACTTCAACTTCTTCGCTATTCGTTGGCATATTCACTTCATTCGGATTTACGGGTCGTACCATCACATCGCCACACGGTGCACCAGGTATTGCACCCTTAATAAGCAACAAGTCTTTATTCGTATCAACTTGTATTATTTCTAAATTTTTTGTTGATACTCGAACATTCCCCATTTGCCCAGCCATTTTTTTACCTTTAAAAACGTGACCAGGAAATTGGCATTGTCCTGTTGACCCGTGTGCTCTATGCGAAATTGAGTTACCGTGCGTTGCATCTTGCATCGCAAAGTTATGACGCTTAACAGGCCCTGCAAATCCTTTACCTTTTGAGGTTCCGGTTACTGAAACTTTTTGACCCACGGTAAATAAACTTGCGTTAATTTCTGAGCCAACTTTTAGCTCACCAAGTTGATCACCTTCTAAGCGAAACTCTCGCAAGCCTCTTCCTGCTAGCACACTCGATTTTGCAAAATGTCCTGCTGCGGGTTTATTTATCCGAGATGGTTTCTTTTCACCATAGGTGACTTGTATCGCCTGATAACCATCAAGTTCAGGGTTACGAACTTGAGTAACGCGATTAACCGGTACATGAACGACGGTTACAGGCACTGATTCACCTGCCTCTGTAAAGACACGCGTCATTCCTACTTTTGTTCCAATTAAACCTAATGACATATCAATCCATGTTCGATGAAAAAGATGAGAATTTATACCGCCGGATAACCGCGGCCCGGCATGAGTCTCCCCATGCCGGGCCGCAGAAAGCCGAGCATTATCCCAAAAATCAGAGTGTTAGAAAACCATTTTCTGCATTTATTTTTGATTAAATTTACATTATCTAATTTATTGATTCACCAGATAAACATTTAGCTGCATGAAACCCATTAATGCCTATAAATAAAGGCTAATTCAACTTGATTTGCACGTCTACACCCGCTGCAAGATCTAGCTTCATCAGTGCATCTACTGTCTTATCGGTAGGCTCGACTATATCCATAATGCGCTTATGGGTACGAATTTCGTATTGGTCTCGCGCGTTCTTGTCCACGTGCGGAGAAATCAGGACGGTAAATCGCTCTTTTTTTGTTGGCAGTGGAATAGGCCCTTTTACCCTGGCACCGGTACGTTTTGCAGTTTCCACAATTTCACTTGCTGATTGATCAATTAATCGATGATCAAAAGCTTTCAAGCGGATGCGAATAGTTTGTCCAGCGGCCATAATCAATACTCTTTAGTTTAGTTTAGTTTATCCAATAATCTTCGCGACCACGCCCGCACCCACCGTACGACCGCCTTCACGAATCGC
>JAPUHH010000241.1 GCA_027297825.1 Gammaproteobacteria bacterium | reverse complement strand
TAACCCCTTGCTGCATTAGCTGGTGCAGTTTTCTCAATATGGCATAATCTCTGTGAATCCAGGCTAGCCGAAATTGGGCCAAGACAGATAAATAGAGATTAGATTTACTGTGAGGTAATTTCATGACACTGAACACATCCATTTCATTTTTCAGCGCGCTAATAAGTTGGGCCTTAGCTGTGTTTTTAGGCACACAACTATTATCAGGTACTTTTGATGGGCGCAGCTGTCAAAGTTCATGTGTAAACATACTGTTTTGGATGTCGTTCGCAATTGCCGCAATAGGCCTCATTTTTAGCATTGGGGGGATCTCGCTTGGTACTTCTAGTTGGCTTAAAAGCCTCTCTTTACTTGCACTCATCGGTTTAAGCAGTATTTATATTGCCACTATGTTGATCGGCACCTTTGGTATCTAAGTGTATCTTGTGCACTTAAACTGCTTTGTAGACCTTCCCTCGAATACACATTTACTAGCTGTAAACTGCATCCCTCAGGGAGATCTGCGTCTTGTCTAATCGCACTATCTATTATTAAGACAATCTTCTAACTTAAATTTTTAAATTCTTTATAAGAATCTTAGACTTGTCCAAATTCAATCGACTCTCCCAGCCATCGAAGAATCAAGGCATCTACATTTTGTGGATATTCTTCCTGTATTAACTTTGCTGTTGCTTGTACCTTAGGGATTAGATCTTGATCGCGCATGATATCTGCAATACGTAACTGCAGCATTCCGGTCTGACGTGTACCTAACACCTCCCCTGGTCCTCGTATCTCAAGATCAACTTGGGCAATTTTAAAACCATCATTAGTATTGCGTAAGGTATCGATACGCAGCTTGGCATTCTCAGTTAATGGTGGACTGAATAAGAGTACACAACTACTCTCCACACTACCACGCCCGACTCGACCACGCAGTTGATGTAATTGAGCCAGCCCCAAACGTTCTGCATTTTCTATGATCATTAAGCTAGCATTGGCTACATCGACCCCTACCTCTATTACCGTTGTCGCGACTAATAAATCAATCTCACGTTTTTCAAATGCCAGCATCACGGCATCTTTTTCATTACCTTTCATTCGACCATGTACAAGCCCGACTTTAACCCCTTGCAGCAATTGACTAAGTTCACTAAACACATCTTCAGCCGCTTGGCATTGCAATACTTCAGATTCTTCCACCAAGGTGCAAACCCAGTAAGCTTGTTGGCCATTGCGACATGCATTAGCCACGCGCTTCACCACTTCATGGCGCCTTGCTAAAGGAATGGCAATCGTACTAATAGGTTTGCGACCAGGAGGCAGTTCATCAATGACGGAGTAGTCAAGGTCCGCATATGCGGTCATTGCTAAAGTTCTAGGGATGGGCGTCGCGGTCATAATTAATTGATGCGGGTGCGCATTATTCTGAATACCTTTTTCGCGCAAAGCTAATCGCTGATGCACACCAAAGCGGTGTTGCTCATCAATCACTACTAGTGCTAAGTTTTTAAACTCGACATCTTGTTGAAACAGCGCATGGGTACCTACAATGGCATTTGCGGTGCCGGACGCGATCAGATCTTTCATTTCACGGCTCTTACTCGCCGTCAACTTTCCAGATAACCATGCCAGTCGAATTCCCATCGGCTCTAACCATTTTGAGAAATTGCGTAAATGTTGTTCAGCTAGAATCTCCGTTGGTGCCATTACCACTGCTTGATAACCCGCCTCTATAACTTGCAAGCAGGCTGCAATCGCAACGAGTGTTTTACCACTGCCCACATCACCTTGCACTAGACGCAGCATTGGATAATTATTTTTTAAGTCAGAAAATACAGTTGTAATTACTCGCTGCTGAGCATTTGTAAGCTCAAACTCTAAGTTATTTATTAATTGTTGATAGAGCTTAGCGATTGGCGCAATGGAAATCGCTGCTTGTTTCTGTAATTGCAAGCGTGATTTAGAAAGACTTAACTGTTGCGCTAATAGCTCCTCAAATGCCAAACGGCGTTGCATCGCATGCTTGCCAGAAGTTAATGCTTCCGTATCTGCATCGGGTGGAGGACGATGCACAAACGCAAGAGCATCTGTGATAGATACTCTATGGCCATCGATTTCTGGCGGCACTGGCAGAAGATCAAGCTCGGGAAACTCTTCACTTTTAACACAGTGTAGAGCCTGTGAAGTCAATCGTCGTAAACTGAGTTGATGCAATCCCTCAGTCGCTGGATAGATTGGCGTTAAATGATCCTCAACTTTTGCTGGGTCGTCTGGATGTTGTATTTCATATTCCGGGTGCACCATCTCCGGACCTTTGAGGCCCTGCCTAATTTCTCCGAAACAACGAATATTCACTCCACGCGCAAGATTATTTTTTTGTGCATTATTAAAATAAAAAAAACGCAACAATACTTTACCCGTACCATCATCGACACTAACCAATAGCATACGCCGCTTTCGATACACCACCTCACTATGCTCAACCGTGCCAATTACGACGCATTCATCTCCCGATCGCAAGGTAGCAATAGCACGAATGCGGGTTCGATCTTGATAACGGATAGGCAGATGAAACAGCAGATCTTGAATGGTAAAGATCTGTAAACGTGCTAACCGTTCGGCCACTCGCGGGCCAACACCCTTAAGGGTGCTTACCGATGGAAAGGTTTTATTCTTCAATAGTAAGTTTGTGAGGTTTATTTCAAGGGTAAACTAGAATGCATCTCAATATAGTAGATAGTGCGTTCAGACAAGGCACAGAGTTTCCGAGGAGCAGAGTTTACACAGCAGTAAATGAGCACCGGAAGAAAATCTGCAACGAAGTATCAACGCGCTAGACTCATTTAGATATAGTTCTCAGTCAAGCTCCATGACTGCATCCATCTCTACACCTACCTCTTTTGGCAATGCGCCAACGCCTATCGCTGCACGTGCAGGATAAGGTTGAGAGAAATAGTCTGCCATCACTTCATTTACCAGGGGAAAGTGACTTAGATCTGTTAAGAAAATATTGAGCTTTACAAATTTATTCAAGGAACCACCCGCTGCCTGAGCCACGGCTTGTAAATTCTCAAACACTTGTCGAATTTGGCCCTGCATATCTTGCGTTACTACTTGCATCGTTTTCGGTTCCAACGGTATTTGACCTGATAAATATACGGTAGTGTTTATTTTCACAGCCTGCGAATAGGTACCAATTGCCTGTGGTGCATGTTCAGTTGCAATAATTTCCCGCGCCATTTACTTCTCCTTAGCTTTTAATTACGTTTTACCTTATAAATTTTTGGTGTATTCCGTATCGCGCGCATAATTTGCGCTAAATGATCTCGATCTTTCGCTGTTAGTAAAACTGTTATAGTTGTGGTTGCACCAAAATTTTCTTCAAATACGATATTTTCTATATTTGAATTTTGATCAGAAATTTTAGCCGCGACCACAGCAAGTACGCCACGTTCATTCGCCGTTTTAATACTTATTTCAGCAGCAAACTCACTGCCGGGTTGATTCGCCCAATTAACATGTATCCACCTGTCACGACTATGTTTTTCGCGTTTAGTATTACGACATTTCACACAATGCACCACCAAGCCTCTACCTGCTGTCATGATCCCGATGATGGAATCGCCGGGAATGGGATGACAGCACTTTGCATAACTTACCACCATGCCTTCTGTGCCTTGGATCGCTAATGGATGCTTATGTTCGCTTTTGCGTCGCAACTTAATCCATCTTCCACGCAATGAAACTAAATGCTTTGCAACAAATGGTGCCATCCGATCACCCAACCCTATATCTTGGAATAGCTGCACTTCAGACTCTAGCCGCAATTCTTTTAATAAATTTTCAAGCTCACGCGCACTAAAATTATTCCAACTTTCCCCATAGGCATTAAGCGCCTGATTTAATAGGCGTTTACCTAGCTCAACCGCTTCATCTTTTTGCAAATTCTTTAAAAAACTACGAATATTTGAACGTGCTTTTGCAGTAACAATAAAATTTAGCCATGCTGGGTTTGGACGACCACTTGGCGCAGTGATAATTTCTACTGTTTGTCCATTCTCTAGAATAGTACTCAACGATTCCAATCTACGATTAAGCTTTGCTGCAACACACTGATTTCCCACATCCGAGTGCACTGCATAGGCAAAATCAATTGCAGTAGCATTAACAGGCAATTCCATAATGTCTCCTGCAGGCGTAAATACATATATTTCATCACGAATCAAATCAACCTTTACACTTTCTAAAAACTCAACTGAACTGCCAGAGCGACGCTGCATTTCTGATACGGTCTCAAGCCATGCTCGTGTTCGAGCATGCGGCACAGAAGGACTAATACCACCACCTTTATACATCCAATGTGCAGCAATGCCTGACTGTGCGACTTGATCCATTTCTTCCGAACGAACTTGCACTTCGATAGGAATGCCTTTTGGGCCAAATAAAATTGTATGTAAAGACTGATACGCATTCTTTTTTGGAATGGCGATATAATCTTTAAACTTCCCAGGCACGGGTTTGAATAAGTTATGCACCACACCAATTGTGCGATAACAAGTACTTACATCTTTAACGACAATTCGAAATGCAAATACATCAAATACTTCTGAGAACTGCAATCGCTTTTCTTGCATTTTTCTGTAGATGCTATAAATATTTTTCTCGCGGCCATGTATCCTGCTAATAATATTTTCTAATTCCAAATGCACGCAAATATTTTTTTCAACTTCTTGTAGCAATGCTTTTCGATTTACGCTGGTACGTTTTATAGCTTCTTGTAAAACCTCATACCGACGCGGCCATAGTGTTTTAAAAGATAATTCTTCTAGCTCTACACGAAGATCATGCATGCCTAATCGTAGGGATATAGGCGCATAAATATCTAAAGTTTCTCGCGCAATTCGCTTGCGTTTATCATGCGGCATGACACTTAAAGTACGCATATTGTGCAAACGATCTGCAAGCTTAATAATAATGACACGCACATCCTTCACGAAGGCAAGCATCATTTTACGGAAGTTTTCAGCCTGAGCTTCTAACTTGGACTCCAATTCAAGATGTTTGAGTTTACTGACGCCATCAACCAGTTCCGCCACCTCATCACCAAATTTAAGTTTGATTTGCTGTAAGGCAGTTTTGGTATCTTCTATAACATCGTGCAAAATAGCTGCGGTGATGGTTTGTGCATCCATATGCATTTCTGCCAAAATTTTAGCCACCGCAAGCGGATGATAGATATAGGGTTCGCCACTTAGACGCGTTTGCCCATCATGCGCATTGGCACTAAACAAATAGGCGCGATAAATACTCTTAACTTGCTGAGGCTCTAGATAAGCCTCAAGTAGCGCACAAAGATCACTGATTAAGAATCGTGTAGGCTGCTTCGTGGTGATTGTAGTGCTAGCAGCAGTTTCAACAACACCAGCCATACCTCATTGAGGGTTAACTAGGAGTTTGTCCTAGGACCCTTGCTCTCCTTCAGAGGAAGAATCAGAAGCTGGTAAATCACTAGTAGAGTTTTCCTCTGGTGTTCCTTCAGCGGTTGAATCATTAGCAAATAGAGTACTAGGAGTTTCCTCTGGTGTTCCTTCAGCGGTTGAATCATTAGCAAATAGAGTACTAGGAGTTTCCTCTGGTGTTCCTTCAGCGGTTGAATCATTAGCAAATAGAGTACTAGGAGTTTCCTCTGGT
>JAPUHH010000240.1 GCA_027297825.1 Gammaproteobacteria bacterium | reverse complement strand
GCATGGGCGGGTCAGTTCAAATATTTTGAAAGAGCTAAATCACGTTTAAAGATACTCGTTCCGCTAACGCTTTTCTTTATTTTCTTTATGTTATATATGCATCGAAAATCATTAGTGGAAACATTGATCGTGATGACCGCACTTTTGTTTTCACTTGTAGGTAGCGTTTGGTTGTTGGCTGTATTGGATTACAAATTAAGTGTAGCGGTGGCCGTTGGCATGATTGCTGTAGCTGGGCTTGCGGTTGAGCTTGGTTTGTTAATGATGTTGTATCTCGACATTGCTTGGCGTACTCGACTTAATGAACGTCAGTTAATTGCTAGCAGCGATTTGCAAATGGCTATTGTAGATGGTGCTAGTCAACGAATTCGCCCCATGCTAATGACCGGCTTAGCATTATTTATGGGTTTACTACCTATTATGATTAGCAGTGGAACTGGTGCGGATGTTATGAAACGAATTGCAGCGCCCATGTTGGGAGGAATTGCGTCTTCGCTAATAATGGTGCTGATTGTATTTCCCGCATTATTCTCAATCTGGCGTGGTTCTCGGCTATCATCTGGTGAGCAAATAGAATAAATCTAGTCGAGCACACAACCGTTTGGATCTTAAAAGCCACAAAAGCTTCAATGCAAGTTCGTGTCACAAATGCGAATGTGCATGGGCACTGATCGTATCAAGTCAACAATAGTAATCACAAGTGTTCGCTTTCGGCCCAAAGCGAGCATTGATCTTTGAACTTAGATTGATTTCATTTGTCAGCGGAAGTTAACCCGCCAGTGTCAGGTATTTTTGTTTAGGATGTAGCAGATATAATTTTTGCGTTATGCAGTCGCTTCATAAGTGGAGCACATATAGGAAGTAATTGTGTAGACATTTCTGCGTCCGTTAAATTATTTATAATGGCGTAATGATTGGTAAGCTCGATATACATTTCGCATATTGCAATTTCATTATCGTATTTTTTTTCTTTTCTAGAGAGAATAGCGGCTTGCTCAAAATATTTTGGTGATGGCATAATTCCAGAATCTTCTGATGCTTGAATCTCATCGCGACAATACTCGACAATTTTATGGATATCTAGATTATTAGTAGAGCTTGATTCAATTCCCCGACTGGTATTATTTTTGCGTGTACCCTTAAGCGTTTGTTCTAAAATTTGGCTTAGTAATAGGGCCGAGCCTTTAATAATTTTCTCTATAATAGTATTTAATTTACCCATGGCTGCTTTTGGAGGTGATGGATTGAGACAATCAAAATTCTGCAACAAATGAAACTGTGCGCGACTGATATCCCGACAAGCGGTAAAACAAATGCGCTGAATTCGCACGGATAAGCTGCAGCGTGTATTCAGTTGATATGATGAATATCAGGGAACGACTAGGTAGTGTATTTGAGGCAATCTAGTCCATCCATTCTCATGAGGCAGTTGCAACTGGTGATTGATGCATCGCACAAGGCACGACAGAGCGGTGCTTGAACTAGCTGTAAAGCTAAGTGATTTAATTTTATGGCCTGTAATAAAGAGGAGGTAGACAGATTTTAGGATAAACTTGGTGATTAAACGGTGATAGCTAAAGGGTATGCTGATGCGCTAGTGATGTATACATGGTTTAAGGGCCATTACTGTCCACTAGCAGGCGCTCGATGATTGGATGTTCAGAGATGGTCTATATAGTTAATAATATTACTTCATTAAATCGCTTGATCAATAATTAAATCTAAATTTAAGTTGCTTAGATATGAAGAAAAAACCAAATTTAATGGCGGCAATGACACCATTTCCTTATTCAGTGCAATTACACACTTTATTAAGCGATGCTACAAAACTTATGCAAGAACATGAGGTCCATCATTTGCCAATTATGGAGCAAAGAGAAATTGTTGGTGTAATTACCAAGCATGATATAAAAGCAAGAGGAGCATTACTTTTAGAAAATGAAGATGAAGGAAAACTACAAGTTAAGGATGCATGCATCTCTGTTCCATATATAGTAGATATTAATGAACCATTGGAGAATGTTTTACTTACCATGGCGAAAAAACACCAAAATTCAGCGCTTGTCACGAAGCACGATAAGCTTGTGGGCATATTTACGTATATAGATGTGTGTCGGTATTTGGGGCTATATTTAAAGGAAAAATTTTCTACATCAGACGGGAATGAAGCTGCATAAAAATAAAAGCGGATCGTTTAATATTTATTAATTTTTAATTACTGTCCATTATATAGTTCAAGAAAAATACACATTGTGCGCAGTTTGGTATAGTCGGGCGCCAAGTTTTTAAATAGTTTAAGTGGTCAAGACTTCAGGCGAAAGTTAGATAAATATCTGTTTTTGGCCACAAGTAGCCATTCATTCCCAATTCCTTAGATTTCAGATTATTTTTTAAAAGCACTAATGCTGTGATTTATTGCCTGAGGCAGAGAGGATCGCATATCATTATCACGGTCTACACTTACTGTCTCGAATTCAGTTGCAATTTCCAGGTTAGTGTATGCGGCTAAATAAACACCAAGAACGGCAGATAGGCCAACGATCAAATTTTTGATCCAAAACTCACATTTAGTCAACTTCATTACAAATTTGGCTCAATAAAAAGTCTTGCGGGTGACAAGACGCTGAGAAAAGGCATGAATGCCCTTCAAATTGCAAATTAAGTTATCAATAGTAATCAAATTCAGGTGTTCCGAGCGTACTTTACTTAACTTTTATCGTGTTTTAAAAGGGGCAACGGTAGGCTATAGTCAAGTTGCGGTCTGTGTCAGTACCCTAGTGACGAAATTCTGTGAACCCCGCCAGGCCCGGAAGGGAGCAACGGTAGCAGTTGCTTCGGGTGCAAAGGGATTGCTGGCGCAGGCCGCCAATTATTTACAATTATTATTACTACAGCCATAGTTTTCTGGGATGAGTTATCAAGCATTAGCACGTAAATGGCGGCCTAAAAACTTCACAGAAGTAGTTGGTCAGGGTCATGTAGTAAAAGCATTGGCCAACACACTTGATCAAGATCGATTACATCATGCGTACTTATTTACAGGTACACGTGGTGTTGGCAAGACGACTTTGGCACGAATTTTTGCCAAGTGCTTAAATTGCGAGCAAGAGGTCAATTCAACTCCTTGTGGGGAATGTGGCGCATGTCGAGAGATTGACGAAGGTCGATTCATTGATTTGATTGAAGTCGATGCTGCCTCTCGCACAAAAGTAGAAGATACACGCGAATTGCTCGATAACGTTCAATATAGTCCAACTAGAGGTAGGTATAAGGTTTATTTAATTGACGAAGTTCATATGTTGTCAGGACATAGCTTTAATGCATTATTAAAGACCTTAGAAGAACCGCCTCCCCATGTGAAGTTCCTGCTTGCAACGACAAACCCGCAGAAATTACCTGTCACCGTATTATCACGTTGTCTGCAATTTAACCTAAAGAGATTGTCAGGTGATGCGATGGCTCAGCATTTAGAAAAATTGATGCAGGCGGAAGATCTGGCGTTTGAGAAATCTGCTTTACATTCTCTTGCACGTGCCGCAGATGGCAGTATGCGTGATGCATTAAGTTTATTGGATCAGGCGATTGCTTTTAGCGATGGCAATGTTACCGATGTTGCCATTCATGAAATGCTCGGCACTGTGCCTAGAGAATACTTGCAGAAGTTGATGCAGGCCTTAGCGAGTCATGATGCCCCTGCGATCATGCAGTCTACACATGAGCTTTCGCAACTATCTGCCGATTTCAACGGTTTGTTTGAAGATATTATTCATATTTTGCACCAAGTTGCATTAGTACAAGCGGTGCCAAGCATTCTTGATACTGTTGATGATACAGCTATTATAAAGGATTTGAGTGAATATTTAGGTGCTGAAGAAGTTCAGCTCTTTTACCAAATAGCCCTTATTGGTAAGCGTGACTTATATCTTTCGACTTCTCCACAAAGTGCATTAGAGATGACTCTGTTACGGATGCTTTCATTCAAACCAGCAGGGCCAGGTAAATTTAACTCTAATGTAGCAGCAGAGAAGGCCACTGAGATAAATATAAATGAGGCTGCCTCAAGCAAACCTAGTGCATGTTTGCAAGACCTGAGAGGAGGTAACGTGTCGTGGTCAAAAACAGTAGAGAATTTAGGTATACAAGGTATCTCTTATTCTCTTGCGTTAAATTGCAGTATTAAAAATATTACTAATGAGTCTATCGTATTGAATCTTTCTCAGAAGCATGAGGGGATTGCTACTGATATGGTTAAGCAAAAATTAGAGAGAGCATTGCAAAAATATTTTAATAACGATATATCGTTAGTATTAGAATTTTCTTCACAAGATATCGAGACTCCTGCTAAGAAAAAAGATCAGACAATTGAAAAAAAACAAGTTCAAGCAGAAAAGCATGTTGAAGAAGACGAAGTTGTTAAAGCATTTAAATCAAGTTTTGGTGCTGAAGTTATCGAAGGATCAGTAAAACCTATTGAAGAGTAGGCCAAGAAATATTAGGAGAGCTATATTATGAAGGATGGATTAGGTAATTTAATGAAACAAGCGCAAAAAATGCAAGAAAATATGCAAAAAGCGCAAGAAGAGCTAAAGAGTCTTGAGGTGGTAGGCCAAGCGGGAGGAGAGTTGGTCAAAGTTGTAATGACGGGTAAGCATGAAGTGCGTAAAGTGGAAATTAATGACAGCTTATTAAAAGATGATAAAGATATGCTAGAGGATCTAATCGCTGCAGCAATGAATGACGCCTCAAATAAGATTGAGAAATTAACTAAAGAGCAGATGTCTGGGTTAACCAGTGGTTTTAATTTGCCTGCAGGTATGAAGTTACCTTTTTAAGAAAACTCTGATTTATTCTGAAACATCGTTAAAAAATATCTCAAAATGCTCATTTACTATGTTAAAACCCCGCTTTTTCAATATTTTTTGCCTCGCCTTATTTGTAGGGAGGTATGATTTACCGGTTTTGCAGTAGCAAAAACTGGTCGGGGCGCTTACGCTATTAAATCAGAGTTTCCTTAATTGTTTATAGTATGTCCATAAATTATGCAAATAATGGTGCCCAAGCGCCCTCGTTACTAGATTCTTTAATAGAGTCTTTAAAATGTCTACCAGGTGTAGGCCCAAAATCCGCGCAACGCATGGCATTTCATCTTTTGCAGCGTGATCGTGATGGCGCTAAAAATCTAGCCGATGCATTAAATAAAGCCGTAAAAGAAATTGGTCACTGTGGTAATTGCCGTATTTTCACGGAGCATGAGTTTTGTTTTATTTGCACAGACCGATCCCGGCTTAGTTCTCAAATATGTATTGTAGAAAGTCCTACAGATGTGTTCACGATAGAGAGAAGCACTGATTACAAAGGTCTGTACTTTGTATTGATGGGGCGTCTTTCACCGCTGGATGGAATTGGTCCAAAAGAATTAGGGCTTGAGGCGCTTGAAAAACGTTTAAGTAAGCTTGAAGTTAAAGAACTAATCTTGGCGACTAACTCAACGGTAGAAGGTGAGGTAACGGCTCATGTGATAAGCGAGCTTGCAAAAAAATACAATATTTCAACTACACGAATAGCACAGGGCATGCCAGTTGGTGGAGAACTGGAATATGTAGATCAAAATACTATTGCTCAGGCGTTTTCTAGTCGAAGAAATTATTAAAATTGGCCTACATGCTATTTTTCGAATTTCTCCATCATTTTTTTATATGAAGCATAGCGTTCTACATGTAATTCATTTTTTCCCATAGCATTCTTAACCGCACAGCTTGGCTCGTTAATGTGCAAGCAATTATGGTACTTGCACTGAGCACTAAGCTTGTCGATTTCACAAAATCCTTTAGACACTTTTTCTTTATCTAGTTTTGGCAGTGAGAAGTTTCTTACGCCAGGAGAATCAATTAGCTCACCGCCTTGAGGGAAGTCATATAGCGTAGTCACGCTAGTGGTGTGTTTGCCCTGATGAATGCTGTCAGATATTGTTTGTGTATCAATATTAAGTGTTGGAATTAAGGAATTTATTAAGGTGGATTTCCCAACACCGGATTGTCCTACAAATATACAGGTATGGTCTGCTAGATGTCGCGTAAGATCTTCTAAACTTGAAGGTTTTTCTATACTCGTTTCGATTACCGGATACGGTAAATTGCTATATTTGTTTTTGATTGCGGCAATAGTTTCGGTAGATTTGCATAAATCTATTTTGTTAATCACGATCATTGCAGATGCAGGCAAATTCTCGGCGGCCACAATGTAGTGATCAATTAACTCTAGTGAAGGCGCAGGTTCAATGGCGCACACTATCACAAGGCTATCTATATTTGCGGCGACTAGCTTAGTGGCATACTCAGTTTGTCTTAGCAGCTCATTGTTGCGAGATGATACTTCAATGAGTTGATCTCGATCTCGGTCTATATATTTGCAACGAACCCGGTCTCCGCATACGACATAACTAAATTTTTTAGGTGATATGCAGCGGTGCCTAATGCCTTGCTCATCTTTAACAAGCAGATGTGCACCGTGCCGGTTAACTACTTTTGCAGAATACTCTTCGATAATAATAGACCGTGGAGAAGGCTGGCTTAGTAATGATAAAACGAGTCGTTTAAATACTGTTGCACATTTTGCGATTGTGTTGTGGTCCAATTTAGGCCGAGGCTTGATTGGCAGCGATGAACTTGCTTATCTAGAGAGTCTACATTGGTTACTTTGTGATCTTTTCTCGTGTACAGCACAGAGCCGTCGCCTCCTGTCATTGCAGCATGACAAGAAATGCAATTTTCTTGATGTAAATTTTTACCAAGTTGCGAATCTGCAGCATTGAGCGCCGGTGCTAATAAGCAAAGATAGAGGATAATATGCAATATTCTCATGCGGAAGATGCAGAATCTACTTGTTACAGGTCTATATAATAAAGTATTGAGCATGTGTGTATCATATACAAAAAAGATAAGGAAATACTAATGCCTGAAAATCCAGACAACCTGATATGGATAGATTTAGAGATGACAGGTTTGAATCCATTCGAAGATCGAATTATTGAGATCGCGACCATTGTTACTGATAAACATCTTGAGGAAATAGTAGTTGGCCCAGTGTTAGCGATCCATCAAGAAACTTCTATTTTAGATGGAATGGATGAATGGAACACGAAACAACATGCTAAAACGGGTTTAACGAAGCGTGTAAAAAATAGCACTGTTACCGAAAGGGGCGCAGAAAAAGCTACTTTGGAATTTTTGGGACATTTTGTACCTCCAAAGACTTCGCCAATGTGTGGTAACAGCATATGTCAAGATCGACGTTTCATGGCACGTTTAATGCCTGAATTAGAGAGCTATTTTCATTATAGAAATCTCGATGTGAGCACTTTAAAGGAGCTCGCGCACCGTTGGCAGCCAGAAATGGCAAGTGGGTACGCTAAAGAATCTAAGCATCTAGCCTTAGATGATATCCGAGATTCCATAGAAGAGCTTAAATTTTATCGGGAACACTTTTTAAAAAGGCCTCAATGAGGCGTTTATTCTCTTAACGCCCGTTTACAGAAATTAATATCTGTAAACATAAAAACCCTTCCCATGTTCGAATACTCTTCATAAATAGGGTAATTATGTAACTTAGCCTGTTAACCGTAGTTAGTAAAGATTAAATGCTGTATATTATAGATGCAGGAATTATGCAGGAACGATGAAATTAAAGCTCACCACACGCTCTGTAAACGCTTCTCAGCCGCGTTCTAAGTACTACAAGTTTGATACCGAGCTAGCGGGTTTCTTTCTTAGGGTGCTACCCTCTGGCGTTAAAACCTATTGTATCTACTACCGATATAAGGGA
>JAPUHH010000024.1 GCA_027297825.1 Gammaproteobacteria bacterium | reverse complement strand
GCCACCACTTCATTTATTGCTGCCGTGGTTATCAACTCAGGCGCCTCATTACTGAAATATAGGGTGTTCATAGTCAGGTCAAGTGCACTGCCCTTCGCCCCTATTAACAGAGGAGTTGAATTCGCTCTTGATAAAAGCTGGTGTTCACTTTCATTAAGCAACATCTCTAAAGCTAAAGGAAGAAATCCAATGAGTGTTATACAGGCCACCAAAGTCGTGGTCTTGACTTTATTATGTGCGACATACCGCCACGCTACATAAAGCGTATTGATCATGTAACTTCTGTCTTATAAAACTCTTGGAAGTCCACTACATGATCAAAATATGGCAACAACTCACGATCATGAGTAACAGCTATCAGCGTTGCATTGTGCTCTTCAACACAATCTATTAGCTGATCAAGAATTCGAATCTTATTTTGAGGGTCTAAGTTACCCGTAGCTTCATCAGCCAAAATCAATTTTGGATTAGGAAGCAGCGCACGACATATCGCAGCACGTTGTCGCTCCCCCTGAGAAAGTTCGTTTGGCTTATTGTATAGCTTGTCATCAATTTTGAGCTTTTCTGCTAACTCTCGCGCACGCGAACGCGTGTTGTTGGTAAGTGTTAGCGCTTTTGTGATTCGATACGGATGAAGAATATTGTCTAGAATATTTAGATACTCAAGTAGCTCAAAGTCTTGAAATATAAATCCGATTGATTTAATTCGGAAAGCGCGCCTTTGTGCATCACTTAGTTCGTTGACATATAAATTGTCGATATGAATGATTCCTTCTTGAGGGACCAAAATTCCAGAGATTAGTTTTAATAATGTCGTTTTACCTGAACCACTAGGTCCGATAATGGCTGTTTTCTTAAGAGGCGCTATCGAGAGCTTAGGAATTGATAATTCAAATGATTCTTTATGGTATAAAAACCTAAGTGAATTAATATTAATCAAGGCACTACAAGCTTTAATAAGTCTGTGGATTTATACCAAAGAAAGAAATAATCTTCCGCATCAAGTCTTCGAAAAATTATTATTGATTTTGAAATCTGGACGGTAATACGAATATGCTTAATTATTTGCATTATTATTTCTACGTATAAAATCAAACAAAGCTTTGAATGGATATTAGACCTTCCTTATAAAAATTGACATTAATAATTTATAAATTGGTCATTTTTGCTTTATTCATAGTGATTCCCGTAGATGGATCTATACGATTTTCATCCAGCAATTCAAGCTGTGTAATTATCAAAACTTTATCTTGAGCTTCTACTTTCATAGTTATCAAATAAAAACACTTGCGAATATACACATGCCTTCAATGGCTAACTTGTTAAATTGCTATCGATTTTACTTTAAACACGTTAAAAACTCTACTAACTGTGTGGTGAAACAAATTTAAATTTCGCTACAATACTAGACTCGATTCACCCATAACAATCGCTAGATTGAATCGAGTGCAAAATGAAAATAATCAAAGCCATTGCCTTTGCCTGCATGATCTTATTCACACTTATAGCTGGTAAATGTTTCGTAGTCAGCAGTTTTGATAACAATGATGATGACGATGATCGAGAAGGTCTTACCATCGTGCTCACCAATGCTGAGACAACAAGTAGTGAGGTCGTACAATCCTTAACACAAACCCTTACGGTTGCAGATATCGCAAGTCAATCAGCACAGTACGTTAATGACGTAGTTGTGTCTGATCCGCTTAGCTACTCCTGTGATAACCCAAGCGGCGTTATCATACTTACGATCAAAGATTTAGATCGGTCTAATCGAGTCTCTGTAGGAGATGATTTATTACTCCGCTATACGAATTGCAGTGCAGATAATGTAATTGTAAACGGTGATTTAATGATATCAGTGCTTGATGCAAAAGGAATTTATATCGGCCATTTTGAAAGCGGCTCAGATTGGTTATTTACATTGAGCGTCAATGCAAGCTCCTTTAAAGTCAGAACAGAAAATAAAGTATTTATCGTAAATGGCGAAATGGAAATTGCTTTGCAGTTTAATGCCACAACAGCATTGCTGGAGACTAAAATAACGAACAATACCCTAGCGTTAGATAGCGGATCACAAAGCATAATTTCCGCTATGGACATTTCACAACTCATCAATTTTTCAATTGTACCGTCGAGTTATTCATTAACTATCAATTCACTGAAAATTTCTAGTGGTGCACAAAGCGGAACTTTTAATGCAACCACAAAGTCATATCCACTTTCTGGTATGGAATTGCTGGACCTGAGCGAATACTTTATTGATCTGCACTTGCCAGAAAATGGCGTTATCAACATCTCTGGCAAAAATTCAAATGCCGATGTCTCGATCATGCCGGATGAGTGGGTATCCATTGATATCGATATTGATGGTGATTCGATTTCGGATGCAGTTATCTCTTCTACCTGGTCAGAGATTAATTAACACTAGGATCGTCTACTGAATTACTCGCCACCAGTAGTTACTGTTATTTCACAAGCTCAGCGCCTGGCTCAATGCGTTTTTCATCAAGCAACTCAAGTCCTGTAATTTTCCAAACTTCATCTTTGGCTTCTACTTTTAAGATTGCCTCGTATAAATTCTTGCGAATATGCACATGACCCCAATGGCCAACGGATCCTGATGCTGTCCATTTTGTTGTAAACACATAACCTAATTTACTATTTTCAAGTGGGTCTACCTTTACACCCAGCACATCCACTTCTTTAATTTTTGCTTGTGCGCCACCAGCCTTTTGTATGGCTAAAGACTTACGGTTTTGCAGATAAACTTCAGTTAGCAGATCGCCACTAACAGTAAGCGCAAGCTTATCGTACACATGTTCTTCATCACGAAAATCAAAGGCACGATAAATATTTTTGAGCAAAGTTTTTGCCAGAGCATGTGCTTCTTCCTCACTTAGCGATGCAACGGTAATTGAAGGCCTTGTAATGGATACGATTGCGACTGGGAAAATATACAACACAACAGCGACGATGACGATGACGATAGCAACGCCGATTTGTGGGTAAATATTACGCTTGGCTTGGTGGCGGGTTTTTATACTAGAAAAGATGAGAAATAAAGCCAACACGCACAAAAGTGTGCCAACCGGTAGCTTGAAATATAAATCTTTTGGATCAACGACAACACTTTCAACAGTAGGAAGTGTATAGGTCTTTAAAAAATTATTCCAAGTGTGAACGTTATCTTCAGGCGTCACCTGCGACAGCAAAGGTCCTGCTGGATCAATGGATGTAGCAGGCACACTCTGTACTTGATCGGTAAATAATTCCCAATCCACTGAAACTTGCTGCGGCATGCCCTTTGTAATGTAAGTTATGATCACACCCACAATGGCAGAGGAAGTTTCAAGCCGTTCCGGCTTTTCCATTAACTGGATTCCCGTTACACCCACCTTCACAAAGTTTATACGGTCAAGAATAGGCTCGAACTCTATGCCATCAATTTTTACTTTATTTTTAGAAAGAAGAAATTTTCCTATTTTTTCTTTTACTGGTTCTAGCTCTTCAATCTCGATAAATTCTTGGTCTTGAAAATCAAACTTTATCCATTCTTCAACATCTCTCACTCGAATGAGTATCTCGTGTCTTACTTCATACGGTTCTATATAAAGAAACGACATCAATGCATCTTTGTGATGTCGTTTTAAATTAGGATTATCAAATTTTGAATACCAAGGATCCTCCCAATTAAGAGCTAATTCAGCCGCTGCACCTAAATAACGAAAGTCAATCACAGGAACCGACTTGTGAAAAGCAATAAAGCCAATGCTGACCAAGGCACGACCTTCATCATCCAGTGGTGGAATGATAGTTAATGTTTTAGGTTTTTCGCTAAAGGGAAATAAAAGTTCAACATAAAGCACACGCTTGTCAGCTGGCGCTTCAGGGACAGGTTGTCGAGTAATCGGATTGATCATGCCTGCAAAGGGAGACTGTCGGTCTTTGCGCAGGCGTGGTTCGACCAAATTTATTTTAGCGGTTAACTTCTCTCCCGTTTCAGTAACAAATTGAAATTTTTGAGAAGAAAAAATATGAATACGTTCAGCAAGCCCAGGACGCTCTGCATTGATATCCTTCAACCAGTCATCCGGAATCAATTCTTCAAAAGTTTCGAGATCGCGTACAAATATTTCAAGTACTAATTTTACATGATCATCTAAAATATAAATTTCAGCAATATTAGGTGCAGTCTCCGCACCTGTAAGATTAATCCAGTCCGCTTTGAGTGATGCTACAGATAGAGCCAAGTAAAGAGTACTTACTACAACAATAAAACGAGTACACATTACCAAATGACCATTTATTATTAAATTCAAACTTGGTAATTACAACTAGATTAAAATTAGAATTTTATTCAGCGTTAGCCAACCACTGACGCGCAGTAGCCTATTGGCCTGCATCAAAATATTCAATCGCAACCGGTCGAAAGCCTTTGCCGGTAAAAGCAAAAACTGAATCTCTCCACTTTTCATCCCCTACCACTGCAATTTTATCTATATAGGAATCATTTCGCTCTGCAAATGACCAGTCTCCCCAGTCCCCTGAGTGTTCCCACCCTTCAAAATTCTCAGTGATAATCAGAATCTGCATATGTCCAGTCTTCTTAATTACTTCTTCGATTTTACATTGCGCGCCCTCAAATTCATTTTTTTTGAGTACCCCTGACACTCGAAACACCGCAACATCGTTATTCCCTTGTTCAAATTCAATAGACATTTTTACAATTTAAAGTATTAAATTTAATTCTTTACAAAACTTATCCGATATTAATTAATTCGCGAACAACTTTATGCGTAACACTAATATTTCAACTTACTTAAAAAAGACCAATAGACTAATCAAGTTGAATTTGCTACTAACACACTTTGGTAGATTGGAGAAGATTTACATTTTTTTGCTTGCACGCCGAAGTCAATCATGATGTAAAAATACGCTGGACAGAATGTAAATCTATTTTACAAAAATACACTCTATCTTGCATAATAGATAATTATATGTTTTAGGAAAGATTATTTAGCTTTTAGTCTACAGCGCATGAACCAAAAACCAGAAACCCAAATTCAACTCCTGCTACAGCTCCAGTAAATTTTCCAGTATTTTCCGACAATAAAACGGACCAACCTCTACCGTTACCGGTAGTTCCCTGCAGAATGACACTCTCCTCCTCATGAGTGACCTGTTGGATTTTTGTGGTGCGATCACCACCTTTCATTTCTTTTTTCTTGATATCCATCCAAAAAATATCTGGTAAATTTACCAACTCCGGATTAACACGTTCGCATCTATCTAGAAGCCCACAATCTAACACCTCTACAATTGCACAAACTAAGGGTTTCGAACCATCAAAATCACTTGCTATCACAGACCCGGAACAAAACACTAAACTCAAATAACATATTATTTGAATAAATCGATTCATTATTATCCTCCTTTTACTTGACCGAATATCCGCGAGCATCTAAGCAGGCAACATAGGCACGGTTGTATTCGTTACGTGCACTAGCATATTGGTTGGCTTGTTGTTGTTCCCATTGTTGTCGTTGAGCTTGATCCTGTTTTCTCTGCGAACTTCTGCGCGCACCACCAAACAGGCCGCCAGCAATTGCGCCTATGGCTGCGCCTTCACCCGCTTTACCATCTGCGATTCCGCCAATAATAGCCCCGCCAGCAGCACCCATGATCGCTCCACGCCCCGCACCTCCTTTTTCGGGTTCTTGTGCAGGGGGTGCAGACGTGGCTTTGGGCATTTCCATGGGATCAAATTTGGTTTGGTTTTTTGCCCAGGAATAACACTCAAATTTATCTTTCTCGGTCTGTTCTTGTGACTGACCCTTCGCAGGATACACATAAAAATCTTGTGCTACTGAGACTGTTGCAAGGCCAACATATAGAACAAGAACGAATATCTTTACTAGCATTCTCATTTTTATTTGCTCTCCAAAGTTATGAATCACATTAGCTAAACCCCGCTAAACAGATTTTAATTTGAAGCAGTTATTATTTAGCTTGAGCCCTAGCAAGCCGGTCGCTAATAATATTTGCCCAATAATCTAATACTTTCTCTAGAGGTGCCCAGGTATCTTCGCCTTCTTCAGTTGTTGCTTCGACCGAATGTTTGTCAATTGCAGCCACAAGTCGCTGTCCAGATTGAGAATCTCGAATCTCCATTTCGAGAGATGCCTGATAAGCATCCAGGTGTTTTCCAGTTTTCTTTCGATAGACAGCGTTGCCGGCATCCCATATAAGTTTAACTGGGATAAAATCATAAACTTCTTTATGAGGTTTTACCTTTTGTACTCCGGTAATTGCAATACGCATATGCATCACATTTGGGCCAGGCTCTTCGACAATTTCAAAATTCTTGCCTAAATTCTGTTGAAGTTTTTCAAGAAAATAGTCAGTAATCAGTTTCAACTCATTTGGATCAATGCCTTGATAATCAGAAGCTGAATGCATCCATATTTCAATGGGCGAAAAGACAATTGCCTTATACTCTTTTAAAAGTGAAAGATCCTGATGCGGAGGTTTAATCCAAACTTCTGCATTCGTCTCCGGGTTGATAATTTTAAAGTCATCATAATTTCCTAGGAACCCGCTGTATTCAAGCATTTTATCTCTTGTTGGAGCTTGTGGTGTTGGCTTTTTCTCGGCAACAGCAACCCCACCCAGTATGATTGCGATTAAAATGCTAAAAGTAATTATTGTTTTCATAGTATTTCCTCTGATAATTGCTAGGCTATTTTTCAAAAAATATTTGCTTGATTTCTATAAATATATAATGGATATATTTTTATGAATTTATTTGTGCTTTGTGCTAAACAAAAGAACTGAAAGAATTAAATTAAATTTAATCACGCCAGACATGACGGTGTCCCCTTATTTCTTTAGTTTGATTTTTTTCTTAGTAGAGTTCTACAATTAAGGCTGTGTTGAGTTAATTTTTTTACTTACAATCTGCCTCTATTTCAGCGATTCTTTGGTCGATCATTTTGTCGTATTCACCTGTCGCGACCTTGATCTGATCATCTTCGGTATGTTTGATCAGATGAAACACCAAGCTGACTGGAACAATGGCTTTAACACCTGCTGCGATTTGCTTGCCTACATGGGCTTTTTCTGACTTCAATACACGGATATCACCTTCAGCTGTAGCGCAGTTGATAGGTTTGGCAAGATCCTCCTGGATTTGCTTGGTGTCATCCTTGGCAAATGAGGGACAGCCGATGGCTATTAAAAGCAACGTTACACTCAATATAAATGTTTTCATTATTCTTCTCCCTGGTTGAGTTATTCTGTAATCAAGTACTTTAAATAAGGTTAAATATAAATGTAATACGAAACTCCTCTCCAAGCACTGCTTGATAATGTACCTATTTTTATAACCTGTGTATATATTATCATTAATTGGTGCGTTGATTACTATCAGTTCATAACTTTTTGAATAAGAAACACATTCAAATAGTAAATCTTTTTTAAGCTAGATACGTAATCGCACATATTAAGGGCAATTAAGTACTGTGGAAAAAATTCTTATTCAATTACCCAGTTGGTACGGTTAGCAACGGCCCAGTAGCAGGCGGTTTGGGAGCATGTAATAGATAGATATACGTGAGCATGCCAAAAGTTTGCTTGCTCTTATCATCCGATTGAGAAATGTAATACCACTTATTATTATACTTAACAGATACAAATGCGTTTGGAGGGTTTTCTTCACTTTGCTGTATGTTCATTGGCAGCAGTTTGGAGTGTAAAGCTTTGTTTTCAGATATTGCTTGGTTTTCAGGTTCATCTAGATTATCAGTGCCAACGCTTCGGGCTAGATGCGACATTAATGCAAGCAAGGACCGAGTTCTAATTACAATTTCATCGGGTTGAAGATTTGTTACTTTATCAACGACGCGAAATTGATTCCTTGATGGATCAAGGTTTAATTTTTGTTTTAATTCTTGCCAAAGCAACTTTGATTGCGGGGACGAATCATCGCTGAAATAAAACATTAATACCCCTTTATTTGAATTATTGTTTATATTTGCTTCTCGAATCTCAATAGCGTTGTTATAGGAAAGTCTTAATAATAAATGTATTGCTTCTACAAATTCAATGAGTGTTTCGACGTTTTCAGGGTGTGAGGTGTCTATGGTTAAGTTTGTATATGGACCTAGTCGCTCAAGCCCCATAATGAGAAGTTGTTCTGCTGGCCACCCCGATTGTGCTAAAGAAAATAATGTTTTTTTACTAAGCGGTGTGAGCAGCTGGTCTGCAAACTCCTTGCCGGTTAATGGCGTATAGGTAATTGTAGGGCGCTCAATATAGACTAGGCGACTATCGATTCCAGCAGAGTCATTATTAAATCCGCCACTGTTGGCGGTTGTCGCTTCAACTCCTAACTCACCTGCATAGACATATTGCGTTATCACAGAACTCACACTAAGAAATACAGGAACATCAAAGTGCCGTAGCCGCACCAGATTAAGCAGCATTTGTTCATTTGCTGCACGACCAATCGCATAGTTGTAATTAAAGCTATCTGTGATGACGCGTTTATGCCCAAATGAAGAGCAAGACGCTATAGTTACTAGCGTGCAAACTAAGAAGATTAGTCTGAGTGTAGCCTTCACTTCTATTATTTTTTTATTTAAACTCATTGTGGCTTGGACTTTTGACATGCTCACTCTCTCAAATCGGAAATAATTGATGCTTGCGTGCTATTGAATGATTCTGATTTTTGTCTAGCTAGCCCTATTTACTTTTTTGCATGTGCTTTAATTGAGTTAGCAATATCATTGCACAGTTGCCCAAGTAATAGGGCGAGTTGATTAACCAATTCTGGGTAACCAGAACTTGCTAATGTTGCCTGGTATGAAAATGGTTCATGAACAATGGAAGTTTTCGAATCTGATTGTTGAAGCATCCAGTGGCCTGATAGCAATGCGGATCCATCTGTAGTGCCATGAAACTGATTTACCGTAATCTCTAATTTTTGATGAATTTGATCAGAGTAATATTTGTCATCATTTCGAAATGAATGCTGTGGTGATTGAGTAGTGAGTGTATCTAAAATATACCGATGTAGGCTACGTTTAAGTGGCTCACCCCAGCGATGGTAATGTGCGATCTCAATTTGATGTGTATTTGTTAGTAAGATAATGCCCGGCTGATCTAGAAACTCTGCTAATTTAATTGGTTTTAGTAACACAATTTTATTTTCATCATTTTCGGAAGAGTTTGATTGCGAGGCTGAAGTTGCTTGTGTATTAGGATTAAGAACAAAATACTGTGTTTCAGGTATTGGTTTGCTGCTACATCCAATCACCACAAATATCAAACAATAGATAATTTTCCTTATCATTTAGTTACCGCCTCTGGTTGCAAGTCTTGCTGCTTGGGTTTAGAGAAGATCAACGAATTTGGTTTGGTATCGATGGTGTAAGTAAGCGACTCAATATTACGCAAGGTGGTATTGAGTTGTTCGATACTATCACTTAAGACTTGATAAAGAGCAGAATCGGGGGATAAGCCTTTTAACGCCAATCTCAATTCATCAAGTGTTGTATTTATAGATTCAGGCATCTGCTGGGTATCTTTATTTTCAAGGATGGTATTTAAACCGTTCACGGTTTTATTCGCAGCAGCGAGCGTATGTGTGACTTGTTTTAGTGTTACATCTATATCATTTAATACCGTTTCTAAAGGCAATTCATTTAATTTATCTAATAAATCGGCGACCTTAACTTGAATTCCTTCTAAACCTGTAGTAATTGTAGGAAAGGTGTTGAATTTTCCGACTTTAGTCATGGTCGCAGGTTCTACATCTTCATAGAAGTCAATGGAAATGACGCGTGCGCCGGTTAGCAAGTTGCCAAGTTTTATTGTGGCGCGCAATCCTTGATTAATACTTTTATCTATATCAGTGAATGCTTTGGTTTTTGCTTCTTCAGTGTCTACTCCTAACCATCGACCCGGCTCAATGTGTACTAACACAGGCACGCTGGCTGCACGTCCTTTTGTTCTTGCCAGATCAACACCTATGATGCCAAACCCCACATCGATCACGGTACCTGCGCGCACTCCACGATATAAAACTGGGGCGCCCGCTACTAATCCGCTTACCGATGTGTCAAAAAGCAGTAAGTATTCTTCATAGTACTGATATGGGTTTTTATTAATACTATCGGCATCAGGATAAAGCTTAAATTCTGCATGATTTTCTACAACGCTACCGGGTTTTGCATCTTTAGGTAAGTCAAAGGTAACGCCTCCTCGTATTAAAGTCGCTAATGAGCCGGTGCGCACTGAAATCCCGCTCGCTGAGGCTTTAAACGAAATACCGCTAGCGTTATAAAATCGACTATTTCTTGTTACTAAGCGGTCATACGGTGATTTAATAAAAATTTTTATAACGAGCTTTTGTGTCTCGGCGTCAAGTTTGGTGCTATCAATAGTTCCAACATTATAGCCGCGATATAACACCGGTTCTCCAGCATTCACGGAACTGGCCTCGTCGCTTAACAATGTTAGGTGTAAGCCTGGCTCATCAGCGGGCGTCACTGGTACATTATCAAGTCCTTGAAATTTTCGTTTGCCTATTTTGCCTGTGCCCGGTGAAAGCTCAATGTAGGCACCCGAAAGCAAGGTGCCTAAACCGGTTATTCCTCCTACACCGATGCGTGGGCGCACGACCCAAAAATTTGAATCGTGGCGTAACAGATGTGCGGCCTCGTGATCAAGTCGTGCCATAACCGTGACACCTTTTAAATCAGGATCAAGTTTTACGCTTTCAACAATTCCAACATCGACACTCAAGGCCTTAATTTTAGTTTTTCCAGCTTCAATACCTTCTGCCGTTGAAAATGTAATGGTGATTTCCGGTCCCTGTGTACGGTAGTGGTTGATCACCATACCGACACCGACCACCAGCGCAACCAGTGGTATGATCCAAATCGCGGGGAGTCTTCGCCGACTCGACACTCTTACTTTTTGCTCACTCGCCATTATCTTTACGCGGAGCTTGCGTAGCATCCCATATCAGTCGTGGGTCAAACGATCGTGCAGCAATCATGGTGACAATTACCACGCCTGCAAATGCCAAAGCAGCAGCACCAGGTCGTATCGTTAAGATTCCACCGAGATGAATTAAAGCAACAGTTATTGCAACTACAAAGACATCAATCATAGACCAGCGACCAATAAATTCCGTAATGCCATAAATTTTGGTGCGTTGTTTTTGTTTAGTGACACTCTTTTTTGAAACGCTCCAACATAGCCAAAAAAGGGTAAACATTTTTGTCATGGGTATAAATATACTGGCGAGAAAAATTACCGACGCGATCAGGTACGAACCACCCTCCCAAAATTCAATGACACCATAGATAATAGTAGCTTGATACTCCTTACCTAGTTGGTCGGTGTACATAATTGGCAGCACATTGGCTGGGATATATAAAATACAGGCAGTTATTACCAGTGCTACCGTACGTTGAATGCTATCGGGTTTACGAAAACGCAAACGAGTGCCACAACGCGGGCAGTGGACTACGGATATATTTGTGAGTTTGCCGCAGACATGACAATTGGCTAGACTATTTAATGCTGCACTCGTCATGGCCGCGCTTGCTCTAAGGCATCCCAATAGTAATGTTGATCAAGGTTTACCATTGTCAGGGTAAAGCAGATGGTGAATCCAACGTAGGCCCAAAAGGAAAAATCCATCACAATTGTTGCAAGTGATGCAATTTTTACCATGGCGACGAGTATGCCGATTAGAAATATTTCAGCCATTCCCCACGGAGAAACTGTTGAAATTATGTGTGCCAACCCGTAAGACCCTGCTGCGCGTTTACCTGTAAACACAAGATTGCCTATAGTCCAAATTATACAAAGCAGAATCAGCAAAGGTGCGATGATAATAAAAACCAGCACAAATACGGCTAACAGCTCACTGCCTCCCTTGTATAATTCAATAGAAGTCTGAATGAGCGTCATTACTGATTCTAACCCATGAGTTTTAAGTCCAAGAAATGGATACAGATTAGCGATGCCTAAGAAAATTAAAGCCGAAATTGCAAAGGCGAGAGAACGTTGCATGCCATCATGTGGATGAGAGCAAAGCATGTGGTTGCAACGCGGACAATATGCGCGTTGACCTTCCTCTATATCTGGAAGATTTAACAGTAAATCACATTCATGACATGCGATTTGAGTCATTTTGGTTCATTTTTGTTATTGTTACGAACGTGTATTCTATCGCTTAGCCTTCGGTATTCATACTATAAAATAATATTATGACATGCATCAGCTTATACTAGTGATTAAAACTACAAGATAATCTTATTTTTAGCTCTAAATTCTTTACTACAATGTTTTTCATTTTGTAATCTTCTAGCTCTATTTAATTTTTAACCCATAAAGTCACAAGCTATTTCTCGAAGGACGTTTGCGTCTTAACCACGCCTTTTAGTGCCAGATAAGAAAAATTAAAATCATGCCCAGGTATATCGACAGATAGATCCATCGCCCGTATGCATCGGCCCGTCGCGCGAGTTCGACCCGGCCATGCTGCACAAGACGGCTGGTGACAACTGCCTGCCCCAGCGCGATGAAAACTAACACGGTAGAACCTACTATCATCTGATCTGCGCGAGTAAGGTATTCGATTTGTGGCAGCGTAGACCTGAGGCTAAGTTGAAAAGCAATCAGCGTAAATACCGACGTGGCTGCAATGGTAATCTGGGGAGTGAACACCTCTGGATCAAGCCAGAACACACTCCAGGCCATCAGCACGATCAGAGTGATCGGTAATACCAGTTTCCAAAACCAATACCCAAAGAGTCGCTGCACGACAATGATGTTTTGCATACGTGCGTATGAACCCCACCCCTCGAGTGTCGCATCCGGCAGAACTTCATTGGTAACGCTCAAAATTTTCCAGCCGGTGGGGGCTTCGGCATGCACTTTACCAGCAGCAGCGGTGGTCGCCTTGTCTATGATGAAACTCACATCTTTGGAACTGTACTCGAATGAAGAAATCAGGATTTTCACTCTCTGATCGTCGAGGGGAAAGTCACGCAGCTTCATGGGAGACGTTAGGGCACCCGTCATCCTCTTCTGTACACGCACGACTCCATACTCATCGATATCGACATCTCGTCCTGAATCCAGGTGAAAGTTTTGCGCTTGTCCATTAACAATGAAGATGTCTGGATTCCAGATGCTATTCAAACGAATTCTACAATTCTCAAGAGAGCTCCCACGCGCATGCTTCGAAAGGCGCGCATCTTGCCACTGTAGTGCCAGCACAAAATCTACATCGATGCTTTCTTTTGTCTCGTTAATGTCTATGAGGTCTAACAGGATTAAGGCAACTTTAACCTTTGTGGGGGAGCCATTCTGATCAGGCCGTGTCCGTTGAATGTTTTCCGGGAGGGTGCACGGCTTGTACGTAACATTCGGTAACTCAGCTGCCACCGCAGACTGACTTAAGATAGTAAGGACTACAAAAGTCAATACTGTAAAAAACAAGATATATGAGGTGATCTCTCTGCCCATCTTAAAATTTACTCGCTTACACAAGCAAATTGAGCCAGACAACACTCGTGCTTGTCAACAAAAATCGTGAGTAAAGATTTCATGCCGAAATATTTACTTTGATATAAGGACTAATTTGTGAGTTAAAATTTATTTATTTTGAGAATCCAGATATGCCAATTCAACATCAATTTAGAATCAACCTGTTGAGCGTGGCGAGAGTACTTATTAGTGTTCTAATAATATTCTTTGTGCCGCAGCCGCTTGCGGAAAAAATGAGTTATGGCGAAATGGCTGGAATTATTCGTTCTGCTGGTCGTCCGTGTACAAGAG
>JAPUHH010000239.1 GCA_027297825.1 Gammaproteobacteria bacterium | reverse complement strand
CTATGGCTTCCTAATGCATATGCTTATGCGCCATCGATGATAACGGTGTTTCTATCTGCAACCGCTACCAAGGTTTCTTTATACGTATTCTTCAGATTCTTTTTTGGAGTATTTACCGATGAAATTTCATTTCAGCATTTTCATTTAGATAAGATACTCCTGCCACTTTCCGTACTCGCAATTTTTATAGCATCATTTGTTGCCGTTTATCAAGACAATATAAAACGCATGTTTGCGTATTCCAGTGTCGCACAAATTGGTTACATGACTTTAGGCATTGGTCTAGCATCGAAGAGTGGCAGCATCGCAAGCATGGTGTATTTATTTAATCACGCTATTATAAAGGGAGGATTGTTTCTAGCGATGGCATGCATAGTATTGCGTATTAAATCAGTGCAGTTGGAAAATTTTGCTGGTTTAGGTAAACGTATGCCATGGACCATGGCTGCTATCGTATTATTAGGTCTTGGCCTCATAGGCGTACCCTTCACTGCTGGCTTTATTAGCAAATGGCATTTATTAGTCGCTGCCATTGAACAAAATCATTGGCTAGCCGTAGTCGTTATTGTTGGCGGCTCACTACTCACCATTATGTACATTTGGAAAATCGTAGAGCATGCCTACTTTAAAAGCCCGAGAAGTGATCTAGAACAAACTACGAATGTGATTTCGGAAGCGCCATTGCAAATGCTCATTCCACTTTGGTTATTGGTTGTAGCAAACTTTTACTTTGGCTTAAATACTTCCTTTAGTTTTGGGTTCGCAAATACCGCAATCAACACATTATTCCAATAAACCATGCTCCAGATCTTACTGCACTATGAACTTGCCGTATTGATTCCTCTGATTGGAGGATTATTAATACTGCTATTTCATAAGCATGCACAACTTCGAGAAACGAGCTCTATATTCATTGGAATAATTTTATTTTTATACATTACACAATTAACAAGATTTAGCGCAGAAGAAGCGGTAACGCATAGCCTATTAAATATCACTCCGGGTCTCTCCATCGCTTTTCATCTAGAACCTTTAGGGCTTGTGTTTGCATTACTTGCCTCTGGTCTTTGGATTATTACCACAATTTATTCAATCGGTTATATGCGCGGCAATAGTGAAAAAAATCAAACAAGATTTTATCTTTTTTTCGCTATTTCTATTGCATCTACCATGGGGATCGCCTTCGCTGCAAACCTATTTACATTATTTATCTTTTATGAGGCGCTTACTTTATGCACCTACCCTTTGGTTACTCATAAGCAAAATAATGAAGCGCAAAGTGGCGGTCGTACTTATCTCGGTATTTTACTTAGCACATCAATATTGTTTTTCTTAACTGCAATGGTTGTGACGTGGATTCAAGCAGGCACATTAGATTTTCTCCCTGGTGGGATCCTGGAGGGCAAACTTGACCAGCTTGGCGCATTATTGTTGTTTACCTTATTTATGTTTGGAATCGGTAAAGCCGCCTTAATGCCATTTCATCGGTGGTTGCCGGCAGCCATGGTGGCGCCTACACCGGTAAGTGCTTTACTCCATGCAGTCGCAGTTGTTAAAGCAGGGGTATTTTCTGTATTAAAGATTTCTGTCTACATATTTGGTATTGATTTTATCGCCACACAACATGCTGCAGATTTAATTCTATGGATCGCAGTTGCGACCATGATAATTGCCTCAGTCATTGCCCTAACCAAAGATAATCTCAAAGCACGTCTTGCCTACTCAACCATCAGCCAGCTCTCCTACATTGTTGTTGGTGCTGCATTAGCAAGTCCAGTAGCCGCTTTGGGCGGTGCTTTACACCTCGTCACGCATGCTTTTGGTAAAATAACATTATTTTTTTGTGCAGGAGCTATTTACACCGCTACAAAATATACACAGATCAGTCAACTCAATGGCTTAGGACATAAGATGCCATTTACATTTTCAGCATACTTAATTGCTGCCTTCAGTGTCATTGGCTTGCCGCCCCTAATAGGTAGCTGGAGTAAATGGTTTTTAATTGAAGGCAGTATTAGCACACAAAACTATATTGTGCTGTTCTTTTTTGCGCTAAGCACTTTATTAAACTGCGCCTACTTACTGCCTATTGCTCTGCGTGGTTTCTTCAAGCCGCTTGGCCCTACGCTAGATTATCGGGAGTCCAGAATAAAAGAAGCGCCTCTGGCATGCGTACTGCCTTTATGTATTACAGCTTTATGCACATTTCTGTTATTTTTTTATATGCAACATATTTATGATTTTCTTTACCCAGCATTTAATCCATGAACCCTCAAAAAGATAAAAAGTATTGGCTTGATAACCCAGGCAACATTAACAAAATTGTGTATGGCTTGTACTCCATTTGCACAATATTAATACTGCTTGAATTTGCTTACCACAAACACATCAATTTCTTATTTGAAAATTGGTTTGGCTTTTTTTCTTGGTTCGGTTTTATTGCATGCCTAGCCTTAGTATTACTCGCAAAACAAATGCGCAAAATTGTGAAACGAGATGAGGATTACTACGGTGATTGATAGTCTAAACCCAGCTGTAATTCTGGTTATCGGTGCGTTATTGATCCCAATTCTACAAGGCAAGTTGCGCACCTTCTATATGTTGCTATTACCTGTCTTATCTTTTTTGCAACTTTGGATGTTGCCAGCTGGGGCCAGTGCTGCCTTTGAAATGTTTAATCTAACGCTAACGACATTACATATAGATAAGCTTAGTTTTGTATTTGCAGTCATTTTTCATATTGCTACTTTTATTGCGGTCGTCTATTCATTGCATTTGCGCGATTCTTGGCAACAATGTGTTAATTTAATCTACGCGGGTTGTGCGCTGGGTGTAGTGCTGGCAGGGGACTTGATAACACTGTTCATATATTGGGAAATGGCTGCGATTTCGTCAGTATTTTTGATTTGGGCAAGACGCACTGAACGCTCTTACAACGCCGGGTTACGTTATTTAATCGTACAAATCGTCTCAGGCTTACTTTTGTTAGCCGGTATCATTTTATACGCTAACGCAAGTGGATCTATTGAGTTTACTAAGTTGGATCTTGCTAGTCCCGGTTGTGTACTTATTTTTATTGCATTCGGTATTAAATGTGCGTTCCCACTGTTCCACAGCTGGCTAGTAGATGCATATCCAGAAGCCACTGTTACGGGTGCGGTTGTGCTGTCCGCCTTTACCACCAAGATGGCGATTTATGCACTTGCAAGAGCATTCCCTGGGACAGAACTTCTTATTTGGATTGGCTTAGTGATGGCAGCCTTTCCAATTTTCTACGCCGTGATAGAAAATGATCTGCGTCGAGTTTTAACCTATAGCATGATCAATCAACTTGGTTTTATGGTGGTTGGCATTGGCATTGGGACGGAACTTGCCCTTAATGGTACCGCTGCACATGCATTTGCAGATATCTTATTTAAGGGAATCTTGTTTATGAGCATGGGTGCAGTGTTGTTACGTACCGGAAAGATGAATGGTTCCGATTTAGGTGGTCTATATAAATCAATGCCCTATACAACCACCTTTTGTATCATAGGTGCAGCTTCAATTTCAGCTTTCCCATTATTTAGTGCTTTTGTGACTAAATCACTGATCATGGAAGCGACTGCCCGTGAGGGCTACAAGTTTGCTTGGCTAATTCTCCTATTTGCTTCTGCTGGCGTCTTTCACCACGCCGGAATAAAAATTCCTTTTTTCGCGTTTTTTGCACATGACAGTAATATTCGCTGCAAAGAAGCCCCGATGAATATGTTAATAGCGATGGGGATTGCCGCTATCCTGTCGATGGCTATTGGGATATTTCCAGAAACTTTTTATAAATTATTGCCATATCAAGTCGAATACAATCCATTCACCGTTACACATGTCATCACTCAATTACAGTTATTGCTTTTCTCAGCGCTGGCGTTCACTTTATTACTAAGAACAGGAATATATCCTCCAGAGTTACACTCTGTGAATCTTGATGTGGATTGGCTATATCGTAAGCCGGGCGCCTATCTTGCAAAACATACAATGAGTTTTGTTGCTACAAGTGAGAAGTGGCTATTCACAAGCATAAAAAAACTTTCTTTCATAATGGGTGCACGTTTGCACCGTCATCATGGACCGCAAGGCATTCTTTCTAAAACATGGCCTACTGGCAGTATGGTCATGTGGGTCGCTTTTCTTCTCGGTCCGTATTTAATTTTTTATTACTTATAAAGCTAGTTAGTGCACAGTCTGTAGCTCGCCTAGGTCTCCCGAATCAGATTGGAAAATTTCAGTAAGTAATTCTGGTGATGCATGGTGCAAAATCATATGCCAGCCGTTCTCGGTCTTAGCATAAATATTCGTTGCGATAATCCCGGACTGCACTTCGCCGTTAACAGAAATCACCTCGATAACATGATGGATAGAAATATTATTTACTTCTAGAATTTTTTTTTGCTTAACATCAAAGCTAATGCCTCGCTCATTAATAAATATATGCTCCCAGCTTTGGCGAACAATATCCCAGCCCTCTAATCGCGGACCACCCGGGTGAATACATATTATATCCTCACTTTTAGACCAAACTGACATCATCATTTTAATATCACTTTGCTGGAACGCTAGGTAAAATACTTCTTCAGCCTGATCAGATGTAGAATAATTATTTGAATTTTTCATTTATGGGCAACTTTAATAATTGAGGACAACAGAACGAAAGTAACGTCATGAGCACCATACGTAAAAAATTAATTAGCTATGATGAATTACATAACCTTGACAGTAAAGGACTTACTGTCATTGTTGAGGAAATGCAATTAACAATTTTTGTAGTAAAAAAAGACAAGCAAATTTTTGTCTACGAGAATTCCTGCCCACATACTCAAGGTCCTTTAGATTGGGTGCCGGATAATTTTTTAGACGGGAACCAAAAATTCATCATGTGCGCAAATCATGGTGCCTTATTTCAGATTAATGATGGACTATGTGTATACGGCCCCTGTAAAAGCCAAAGTCTACGTGCACTACCCTTTGAAATTGAAAATGGTGAAGTTTACCTTTTAGTTTGATTCGCTTTATTTATACTCAATCGTTTTAACTTTTTATTTCCAGTGTGAGCAGTATTGCTTACGGTGCTGGCATACTCAATACCGGAAATATTCATGCCGTTAAAATCCAGTATTATTTACCTCTTTGCTGTCGTGATGCTGGGTATGGAAATTACACTCAATTCAAGCGGTTTTTGTCAGCTTGTGCACATAAAAGCAACCATGGCGGTGGGATTGATATAGCAGTTCTCCCTCATGTCTTTACTTGTGAGGCTAATTAGCCAAACCTTTAACCTTACCGTCCCATTACTCACCGGGTTGGTTTTAGTCGGTACATGCCCTGGAGGCACAGCTTTCAATAGGAATGCAAAACTCCGGCTTAGCCGTTGCACTCGCGACAAAATATTTTTAACCCCTTGCTGC
>JAPUHH010000238.1 GCA_027297825.1 Gammaproteobacteria bacterium | reverse complement strand
CTGCCGCGAGAGTATTCATTTGCTATTGCGGTACTTTTGCTAATATCTTCCATGGTAATTGCAGATCCCAAAGCACAATTGGATCTTCCGGATGATTTTAATAATTTAAATGTTGATACTATTTTTAGCCGTGGAGAAGATTTGCGTAAACCTAAAGAAGAAGAAAATGCATGGCGCAAACCCAAACAAGAACGAAAAAGAGAGGTGCGTTGGGGAGCAAAATCAATTTATGAGGGAAATAATCATTTAGATCCGTTAGGTTCCAGTACAAGAAGATTGGGTAAAATAACCGAAACTCCAGAAGTGACACCACAATTTCAGCTACGCTTTTAAAAATATATAAAATTGAAAAATAATATGCAATGAAAATAAAAAGAATTGAAAATGATGAAGTATGAAAAGGGGTATTTTGTTAGAGGCATGGATGTGTTGTTAGAGAGATGGAATTAGATTGGGATAGGAGTTTGTAGTATTAAGAGTGTTTCTGCTAACGAGCAAAAGCTAACATTTGTAAAACCTTTTTGCTTAACTTCCGCAAAAAACTATTCAGGGGGTACTTTCGTACTACCCAGTTCAATATTCCACTAGAATATAAATGATGTACCGTCTAATTAACTTACGAATAGTGTCAGTGTAAGGCTAGGTAGCAGCTTGGCGCGGTATAACCTCTCTTTTTATCTTTTTAAGTCTAGTAATTTAAGCTTGTTCCAAATCGTAGTGACTTTGTAAGTTCAACCAAAATTGTGCTGAACTTCCAAAGTACACAGATAACCTCAAAGCAGTTTCTGCAGTAATCGCTCTATCACCATTAATAATTGAATTGATGCGAGAAGGTGATACGTTAATACTTTTTGCCAGCTAATTTTGACTCACTCCCATAGGGGTAAGGAATTCTTCGAGAAGAATTTCACCAGGCGTAATAGATAGTGCTGTGTTCATAGTGTTCACCTTCAACCATGATAATCGATTGTATGTATTGCGTAGCAATCATTCCTTTTAAACTGAAAGCACAATCTGTATTGGTCATTAATCCATATCGCACAATAACCTTGCATGTCTCCTTGCAACTTATGCAGTTTATTACCTGGCGGAATCTTCAAATCATTAAATTCAATTGCTGCATGAATTATCAAAGTTTTCGTTTTGTTATCTTTTGTAATTTTCTCGGTATACATCAGTATTAGAGTTCTCTAATATATTTCTTAGTCACAGTCACATATATCCATATTTTCTGTATGGATATATTGTCTTTTCAAAAAATTCAAAAAATACTAAAAGCTTTAGGATATAGGGCTCCCAAGTTGATTTCACAGCACTATGGCTTTTCCCATGGGTGGGTTCTTCATCGAGATAATAAAGAATGCTTTTAATTTAGATGGTTAATTGATGGGGATGTTGATCCTGCTTTATAGGCTACTCTAATGAATTTGGCTTCCAATCATAATGTGCTCAAGCAAATCCTAAGACTTGGAAAATGGCTCGAACTTCTTTTCGGGCCGTAGTGACGCTGGTCCTTTCTTTATCTACCCGCTTGTAAGCATGCATAGTCATGGCACCAGAAGTGAAATAAGAGAGACGCTCTTTTTTATAGCAGTCTCTTACCCGGTGATATATTGTATTTTGGGTTATTCCTATAGGACTTATGTCAGTTCGCTTTTAGGATGATACAATCATCTGCAATAGAATAGAAAGAAGGGTCAGAAGAAGCTGATAACGCTTCTTTTGAGGGTCGATATTCCTCCTGTATCGGAGGACTTTTTTAGGGTCTAAAGTACGAAGATAGCTCTCTTGTTCCACGTGTCATTATTGTTCCGCAGCGTTTTATCTTTAAACTGCTTCTGCATGCGATGGTTATTGCGTTGAATAGTAGTAGCTTTATATTTACTTCGACTTTTTTCGAATACGATGCCCATAATATGGGCCTAATTTTATTATAGTTATAAAATTAAATGGGAACACCGTGGAAGGATTATTAAATCCGATATATGGTTGTTTCTAATATAGGCTGGGATAGTAGAACTTGCTGGCCCAGCCAATTTTTCGTTTAAATTACGTTAAAGGTGATACAACTACAATGATCCGTCAACCTATCTTGCCGGCCGACAGTAATTTGATGGTATTTTCTGGTAATGCCCACCCAAAACTTGCTAAAGACATTGTCGACTACTTAAATATCCCATTAGGTAAGGCACTTATTAGTCGATTTAGTGATGGTGAAGTGCAAGTAGAAATCCAAGAAAATGTACGCGGTAAAGACGTGTTCGTAGTGCAACCTACCTGTATACCGACGAATGACAATATAATGGAATTATTGATTATGGTGGATGCATTGCGACGTTCATCCGCCGATCGAATTACCACAGTAATCCCTTATTTTGGTTATTCGCGACAAGATCGCCGTGTTCGTTCCATACGTGTGCCTATCTCTGCAAAAGTAATTGCGAATTTACTATCTAGTGTGGGTGCCAATCGTGTGCTTACGGTGGATTTGCATGCGGATCAGATTCAAGGGTTTTTTGATATACCGGTAGATAATATCTATGCCTCTCCGGTCTTATTGGGCGATGTATATAAACGCAAACGCCCTGATTTAATTGTGGTGTCCCCAGATGTAGGTGGAGTGGTACGTGCACGCGCTTTGGCTAAACGTCTAGACGATGCTGATTTAGCCATTATTGATAAGCGGCGACCAAAAGCCAATCAAACTGAGGTGATGCATATCATTGGTGAAGTGGAGGGCCGAGATTGCTTTATAATCGATGATTTAGTCGATACTGCTGGAACATTATGTCAAGCCGCTAGCGCTCTTAAGGCGCATGGGGCCGTGGGAGTGCGCGCCTATGCCACTCATCCTGTGCTTTCAGGTAAGGCAATTGAGAATATTGAGAATTCTAAGCTGGATGAATTGGTAGTAACTGATACAATTCCGCTCCGCGATGATGCTAAGGCATGTTCTCGAATTCGCCAATTAGAGGTTTCGGGACTCATTGCAGAATCGGTGCGACGCATTAACCAGGAAGAATCTGTTAGCACCTTATATATGGATTGAACCGGCTATACGGATTCAAACAAAATAAAGGCCCCATTCAAGATAAAGAACGCTGGAGAATAGTATGAATCTCGATTTCACCTTAATCGCAGAAGCGCGCAGTGAGCGCGGCAAAAATGAAAGCAGACGTCTGCGTAAAATGGGGAAAATCCCTGCAATAATTTATGGCGGTGGCGAAGAGCCTGCCTCTGTTACTTTTGAGCATTCAGCTGTAATAAATAACTTGCAGAATGAGGCATTTTATTCGCACATTCTAACCATAGATGTTGACGGCAAACCACAAAAGGTAATTTTGCGTGATTTACAACGCCATCCGTATAAACCTACTGTATTGCATATGGATCTTTTGCGCGTTCGTGCAGATACCGAAATCAATGTACACGTTCCATTACACTTTCTTAATGAAGATACTGCTACGGGCGTAAAGCTTGAGGGTGGTGTGGTCAGTCACAACTTTACTGAAATAGAAATTTCTTGTTTGCCAAAACATCTACCAGAATTTATTGAAGTTGATGTGCAAGAACTGAAGTTGGGTGAATCTTTGCACTTAAGTAACATAAAAGTTCCTGAGGGTGTAACCATCGTCGAGCTCGCGCATGGCGAAGGACATGATCATACGGTTGTATCTATACATGCTAAGCGTACCGCTGAAGAAGAGCCTGTAGTTTCTGAAACAGGTGAAGAAGCTGTGGAAGGTGCTGAAGGTGCTGAAGGTGCTGAAGGTGCAGAATCTAAAGATGAGGATGATAAGAAATCTTCTGGAGATGATTCTTCTTAAAATTTAGTTAAAGCGTGTCTAAGCATAGCGGTATACGTCTTATCGCCGGCCTCGGCAATCCAGGCGAAAAACATCAAGAGACCCGGCATAATGCCGGGTTTTGGTTTGTGGATGCGCTCGCGAATAGACAAAACGTCATGTTCAAACATGAAGCAAAGTTTAAAGGCGAAGTGGCCTTCTTTGCTTTTCAAAGTGAAAAAATCTGGTTGCTTAAACCACTCACATATATGAATGCTAGTGGTGAATCACTACGACCCTTTGCTGATTTTTATAAAATCTCTAGCGAACAAATTTTAGTCGCTCATGACGAGATCGATCTAACCAACGGCGATGCAAAAATTAAGTGGTCAGGCGGCCACGGTGGGCATAATGGTTTGCGTAGCATTTTCTCTCACCTGAGTAAAGATTTTTGGCGCCTACGACTTGGGGTGGGTCATCCGGGAGAAAAAAACGAGGTGGTAAATTACGTGCTCAAAAAAACCAGTCGCCAAGATCGCGCTGCAATCGATACTGCAATCGATAAGTCGTTGATGGTTCTTGATGAGCTCCTTCAGGGTAAAATGGAAGTTGCCATGAAAAGCTTACATACGAAAGAATAGCTATGGGTTTTAAATGCGGAATTGTGGGCTTGCCCAACGTTGGTAAATCAACTTTATTTAATGCGTTGACGTCAACCGAGATTGCAGCAGAAAATTATCCGTTTTGCACCATTGATCCAAACGTTGGTATTGTGCCTGTTCCAGATGCGCGTCTAACCAAGCTGGCAGAAATTGCAACGTCAAAAGAACTCATTCCAACCACGATTGAATTTGTAGACATTGCGGGCTTAGTGGCGGGTGCATCTAAGGGTGAGGGTTTAGGTAATCAATTTTTAGCTCATATTCGTGAAACCGACGCTATTGCACATGTGGTGAGATGCTTTGATGATGAAAATATTATTCATGTAGATGGCAAAGTTGACCCACTTTCCGATATAGAAACCATCAATACCGAACTAATTCTGGCAGATCTCGAAGCGGTAGAAAAAGCAATTAATAGAGTCGAGCGGCTGACAAAATCGGGCAATAAGGAAGCACTTGCACAACTGGAAGTCTATAAAAAACTAAAAGACCATTTAGAAAATGAAGAAGTAGCCTTCACATTCAGTGTTGATAAAGAACAAACGCCTCTTATGCGTGAACTGCATTTAATCACCAACAAACCGGCATTTTATATTGCCAACGTAGCAGAAGATGGTTTTGAGAATAATGCGCACCTACAACAACTTGAAAAATTTGCTAATAAAAAATCCATTCAAGTTATTCCCGTTTGTGCACAGATCGAAGCTGAACTTGGACAACTAAATGATGATGAACGACAAGAATATTTAGATGGTTTAGGCATAGAGGAACCTGGCTTAAATAGAGTGATTCGAGCAGGTTATGAATTATTGGACCTACAGACCTTTTTTACCGTCGGGCCTAAAGAAGCCAGGGCCTGGACAGTGCAGCAAGGCTCTACAGCGCCACAAGGGGCAGGAAAAATTCATACGGACTTTGAAAAAGGCTTTATCCGTGCTGAGGTTGTGGCTTATCAGGACTATGTCGATGCCAATGGCGAAGCTGGTGCTAAAGATAAGGGCAAATGGCGCTTAGAAGGCAAAGAATATGTGATGCAAGAAGGTGATGTGGTGCATTTTCGCTTCAACGTATAGTACTTATATCCCATTTCAAGCGTAATTTTGGATAGAATTGACAGATCATGGGGCCTTCTATATCGTCCGCCCACCTATCGAAATATGGCTATGTAGCTCAGCTGGTTAGAGCACAGCATTCATAATGCTGGGGTCGGTGGTTCAAGTCCACCCATAGCCACCAGTATAATCAATAAGCTACATCAATATTGATCGTTCACGAGAAAAGGCTATATGGTTTTTCCCGCACAGTTCCCGCATTAGCCCCATCTCACGCTTTGTATTAGCCCTCAGACAGCACATCTAAGGCTAGTCCTTACGTCTATATGTTTGGGTAATTCCTGCGCCTAAATCGCAATAGGATTTGGTATTTTTTAGCTAGGCTTGTGTGACTATTTTAAAGGCGGGGGGTGCGTCCGATGGATCGGGTTTATATTT
>JAPUHH010000237.1 GCA_027297825.1 Gammaproteobacteria bacterium | reverse complement strand
TTGCCTTCTAATGGGGTGAGCTCATCAATGCGTTTTTGTATGCTTTCCATCTCGGACTGATGTCGTTCTTGTTGGGCTTGAATTTGCTCAGTGTGTTTTTTATCTTGCTCTGCAAGGCGCCATTGAGCTTTATTTTTTTCTTCTTCCATTTGCGGATGAATTGCACGTAAATGAGCGGCGTCGATACGGTCATTGCGCCATTTGCTTTGCACCTGTGCAACCATGCCGTATAGGCCATGAATATTGTTTTCAGAGTTTGTGACTTTGTTATTTAGTCGACGCACTTTGTTAATCATGTCGCCAAGTTGAAATTTATATGTCTCTTGGTCCGTAACGCGCTTATTTAGACGTTTAATTTTTTGATTTGCGTCAGCATATAAGCCCTTATACTGGTCCGCTGAAGTCATAAATCCATCGCGCTCCATGCGTGTTTTCTGATACAAGCTTTGCACTTTGTTCAGCCAAGTTTGATATTTTGGTAACTGTTTGGCTTGAGACAGGGTTGAATTCCAGCGAGAAGTCATGAGCGCTAAATCGCCACTTTGCAACTCGTGTTCTGACCGTAAGTCTATAAATTTACTTTTATACGCATTGAATTTAGCAGTCTTGTTATCAAGCTCTTTTTGTGACGCTTCAAGTTTGGTTTGCATAGCTTTTAAATCACGGACACAGGTGCAGCGGCGTATGAACCAACCAATTGACACGCCTAATGCGACTGCAGCGAGTAGATAAAGTAAAATTTCGTTAAGCAAGTAGGTCATAGTTATAGTCTCCTGGTCACTGCAAATTCAATGCGCCGATTTAGAGCGCGACCTTCGGTTGTGCCATTGGAAGCGATGGGTTCAAATCCACCATAGCCAATAGCGCTCATGCAATCGGCTGAGATGCCCTGGCTGGTTAGATAATTCATAGCTGATTGCGCACGTCGCTGGCTTAATTCAAGGTTAAGATTGTCATCGCCAACACTGTCTGTATGGCCTCGAACCATTATATCAAATTGTGGGTACCCATTTAAAACTCCCGCAACTTCACGGAGGATGTTTGTTCCTTGTGCGGTTATTTCATCGCTGCCAAATAAAAAAGTGATGCCTGAAAGGTCCAGAGATTGTAGTATTTTTCCGACGGCTTGCGGTTGCGCTAACGCTTCTACTTCAGATTCCGATGTAAGTGTAATTTCTTTTTCTGCTACAGGCGTAGGTTCCGCAACGGGCTTTGGCTCGATTGCTGGAGTACTTGCTATTTTAAGTTGGTTGTCTACCGCATGAATGCCAGATAGCGATGCAATGATGTTTTCTATTTCTTCTGAACGCTGCATGTCTTTAACTGTGCCGGTCAATATGGCATCACGACCATCCATATTTACGATGACCCCACCAACTTGTTGCTCTTTGAGTAATTGGTTGCTTGTATAGCTCAAGTCATTTTCAATACGTTCTGCGGCATTCTCTCTTACGAGCCAATACCCGCTAATAAGCACAGCAAGGCCAAATACAAGAGGAATTAATATGCAGGAAATGCAACTGTCAATACGTTCAGTGGTCATGGGCGACTTTTTAGTTCTAGTTATTATGAGTCGAAATTAATCAATAACGACACATAATATAAGTATTGCGTGAACTCAAACAATTCGCAAACAAATTATGTATATATGCGCCCAAAATTTTGAATCGAGCAGACATAGCAAGATTTTCCCATAGAACTTATAGGGAATTGTTTAAAAACTTACAATCTCGGCCTGACTTAAGGTGTGCAGAATTAGGATACTGCTTAAATGCTGTCGCTCGCATTTCTAGCATTGTTACCGACTCTTTGAACCAGAGATACTAGCTGCTTGTATTCCGTAACGGGTAGATTAGCAAACATTTCTTTGTAGGCATCCTCCATTAATGTGATTCTGAATTTTGCGAGTTATTCACCCTTAGAGGTAAGTTTGATATCTACTACCCTTCGATCGGAGCAGTTATGTGAACGTTTTACGCAGCCTTTTTCTTCAAGCTGATAGCGCAAGAAATCAGTGACGCGATTGTTCCGGGATTGATTCTCAGAATAACTGAAAAGGGAACAAAATCCTTCTTAGTTATCTACAAAGTGCCTGGAGAAGGTGGCATCAACTCGAATGGAAAATCATTGGTCGCACAAAGCAGCATCGTATAACACTAGGACGATGGCCTATCCTTGGTCTTCAAGAGGCCCGAGAACAAGCTCGTGAGCAAAACCAATCAGGCCACCAAAACCTTTAAAGCCGTCCTAGAGCGTTATATCGAGTTGTATGCCAAGGTTCAAATAACAACATGGAAAAGTGTACAAGGTACGCTACGCTTACATGTTGCTCCCACGATGGGGTGATCGGCCCTTACAAGAAGACATTACACGCTCCGGTATCCACGAATTATTAGATACCCTAGTTCAAGCCAAAAAGATCGGAGCCTCTCGTGAAACCCGAAAACATGTACGAGCGCTATTCAACTGGGCTGTAGAACGAGAAATACTACAGGCCAGCCCCGCGCCAAGCACAAAGAGCTTGCCTATCCGGACGATCATGCCGTGTCTTGGATGACCAAGAGTTGCGCGCAATTTGGGCGTGTGCTAAGGCGATGGGCTACGCCTGCGGGGGCCCTTGTTTCAATTATTGGTCCTCACTGGTTAAAGAACTAGCGATTGGGCCAAGGTACAGTGGATACTTTATCCCACTTGCTCATGTGTTTTCTAACTCTAATCTCTCTTTAAGAAAGCTGAGGAACGATTATGAACGGGACGAGAATGCATTTACTGCCTTCCTCTTTGGCGTTCCCCGTAGGCAGGAAACGAGGTGAGAACTGGAGCGAACATGGTTAATCGGCATTTCTAAGCATAAAGCCATAATTTATTTTCTTGAAAGCTTCACCACCAGTTTAGTTCTATGCAGCACATATGTGTTGGGCGATACTTTAGTTCCTATTCAGCCATCATCAGGTCATTGATGAGCTGCGCTAAGAAGCGAGTTGCTTCACCACCCGTGACGGCACGATGATCAAATGTCAAAGATAAAGGAAGTATGCGGTGTACGACGGCGCGATCGTTTATAGCAACAACTTCTGGACGAACTCGCCCTGCACCTAAAATTGCCACGGTTGGGGGTACAATAATTGGATCCGCATAACGGCCCCAAATGTTCCGAAATTTGATAAGGTAAATGTGTAGCCTCGTAATTCTTCTGCAGGTATTTTCCTAGCGCGTACATCTTCTTTAATTCTATTTAAACTACCTCTTAAATCTTCACGACCGCGTTTACCCACATCTCTCAATACAGGTACAAACAAACCATCTTTTGTGTCGACCGCGATACCTAAATCAATTTTTTCCAAAACACGTCTACCGACAGCATGACTGTCGTACCACGCGTTTAGAGATGTTTCTGCTTTACATCCACTAATAATCGCTCGAATCAATCTTATTGTTAGATCTTCGTCTTTAGCCCAAGCATCAATATCGGCATCATCACTAACCGTTACTGCAACAACTTCTGCATGCGCTTGCGACATCGTTCGCGCCATCGTCCTACGGGTACCCCTCAATAATTCCATTGGGCCAACTTCGGTTAGAATTTTTGCTGCTCGTTCAACATCTTTTGCAGAAACCATTCCGTCAGGACCAGTAGGAGTGACGATGGATAGATCCACATCAAGGCGATGTGCGAGTGCGCGTACTGCTGGAGTTGCCTTGAGGCCATGAGTTGTGTGGCCAACATGTAAAGTAGGTTCAGCAATAACATTTTACCCATGCTTTACCTCACCTACAACGGTGCCGTC